>JBBRGM010000326.1:0-5535 GCA_038240725.1 Burkholderiales bacterium
TGACGTGGAACGCTGGTGCGGAACGCCTAAAAGGCTATCAGGCCGGGGACATCATCGGCCGGCACTTCTCGACGTTCTACCCCCCTGATGTCACCGAGAGTGGGTGGCCCGAACACGAATTGCAAGTCGCGACCGAGACAGGAAGGTTCGTCGACGAAGGCTGGCGTATTCGCAAGGACGGCTCCAAATTTTGGGCCAACGTTGTCATCACCGCGCTGCGCGACGCCAGCGGGACTCTGCGCGGATTTGCCAAATTGACTCGCGACCTATCCGGATATAAACGGACCGAGGCGCTGGAAGCAAGCAGTGCGCAACGCGAAGAGCTGCTCGAAGCCGAGCGCTCTGCACGCATCGAAGCACAGCGTGCAGCGCGAATCAAAGATGAGTTTCTGGCCACGGTTTCGCACGAGCTGCGCACACCCTTGAATGCGATTTTGGGCTGGACCCAGATCCTTCGAAAGCCCGGCAGCGCGAATCCAGCGGACCTCCAACGCGGCATGGAGGTGATTGAACGCAATGCGCGCGCACAGGTTCAGCTGATTGAAGATCTACTCGATCTCAGCCGCATCATGTCGGGCCGCATCCGTCTCGATGTACAACGCGTATTGCTCGATGAGATGGTGCAGGCGGCAATCGACTCTATCGAGCCGGCAGCCAACGCTAAAGGCTTGCGCCTGGAAAATATACTGGATCCGCTCGCCGGGGCGGTGTCAGGAGATCCGGCACGACTCCAGCAGATCGTTTGGAATTTGCTCAGCAATGCCGTGAAGTTCACACCCAAAGGCGGCAAGGTCCAGGTGTTGTTGGAGCGAGTGAACTCGCACGTGGAGATAAGCATCGCCGATACCGGCATCGGTATTCCCGCAGCGTTTTTGCCCTACGTGTTCGACCGCTTCTCGCAAAAGGATAGCTCGACCAGCAGAACTTATGGCGGGCTTGGGCTGGGGCTCGCCATCTCGAAACAGCTGGTCGACTTGCATGGGGGGACGCTGCGCGCGAAGAGCCCGGGCGAGGGGCAGGGTGCAACTTTTATCATCAATCTACCGCTCACCATCGTCCATTCGGAAGGCGAAGAGGGGGACCGCGTCCATCCTACGCATCCCTCGGCAGCGGAGCACGGCCCCCTACCGACGCTCGATGGCGTCCACGTTCTAGTCGTCGACGATGAACCGGATTCTCGCGAGCTCATTCAGCGCGTCTTGCAGGAACACGGCGCCACTGTCACCCTCGCCGCGTCCGGGACCGAAGCGCTTCGAATTCTCGTCGTCAGTAATCCCAATGTCCTGCTAAGCGACATTGGCATGCCGGAAATGGATGGTTACCAGTTGATGCGACGGATTCGTGCGGGCGAACGACCAGGACGCCGGCTTCCGGCCGTTGCCCTCACCGCATTCGCGCGCAGCGAGGATCGCAAACGAGCGCTTCTCGCCGGCTACCAATCCCATCTAGCGAAGCCGTTCGACGTGGCAGAGCTTATTATCGTTCTCGCGAGCCTGGCTGGGCGAGCCTAGAGGGCTCAATTAACCCCGCTCGGTTGCGCGTGCTGTGCTCCTGCAGCCACGGCCTCACGGCGGCCTTGCAACCTGCAGCGGCTGCGACATGGCGATTACGTCAGTCCAGATCCATCACAGTCGCGATGTGATTTCCGACAACTACTATTGGTCGCGCACAGCAGGCGCAGCCTGGCCGCCACAACAGCACTCGCTGTTTGTGTTTCTTACATCCTCCGGGCTGTTCTTTTACAACGCGCCTCCAGCAAGGGAGCGTAATGTCCTGATCTATAAACGAGCAGCTGTGGCATGCCGATTGCGCTTTACCCCCAGCTATATCTAGGGAAGCTCTGAACAAATCTTGCGTGCGCGACCGGGGTGATTTGGGCCGAGGGCAAGAGGGCGAGGACGCCGTGTAGCCCGCCTACACCAGGAGGAGCGCACGCGGCCATCGGCCCAAATCACCCCGGTCCCTCTATAGAGACGACGGATTATTGGGTTGCGTCAGGGGCGGCGTCTGCATCGTTGCGCGCCTCGCCAAGGTACCTACCTTGGCTTCGCCGCGACGCCTCGCATCCATCCGCACCTGACGCAACGCGCGTCGCAAGACTTGTTCAGAGCTTCCCTAGGCGTACACGTCGCTGCGGAACCGCTAGGGTGAGCCGCGGACGGACGCGGGTGGCTTGGCAGCAATCCCCACTGCACAGGATGTCCCTATGCGCGAACGAAGCTACCTTCGAAATTGGGCACGCTGGATCGCAGCCCATCCGGCATCGTATTGGGATCGGAGCTTGCGATGCCTGGCTTGAACTTATCTCCCGAGGTCAAGCCGTCCATTCTGGTTGTCGATGACGAGCCCGATGCACTGGGGGCGCTGGAAATATTGCTGGAATTACGCGGTTACGCGGTCATTACCGCAACCGACGGCGCCGATGCGCTGAAGGCCGCGCTGCTGCGCAAACCGCAGGTCATCATCACCGACATCACCATGCTCACGATGAGCGGCGTCGAGGTTTGCACTCAATTGAAATCCAATCCAGCGACCGCGGACAGTCCGATCATCGTTTGCAGCGGCGTGCGTCGCCTGCCACCCGAGCTCGATAAGCTCATCGACCGGTTTCTGCAAAAGCCGATCGATTTCGACGAGCTCGATCGCGTTATTCAGGAATGCCTGCCTTCGTAGTCGGATAGACACGAGCAGTCGGTCCTGCCGGCGTGCATGCGCGACGCCGGCGTGTGTTGCCGGACGGTGCGACGCCGCGACAAACGGGTGCGCGCCGATTTCGATTCGTTCCCGATGTTTGTTCGTCACGCGCAATCGCGCATCGTCGAAACCGTACAACGAGCCGCTGCAACCAAATCCAGACACGTGACTCAAACCATGCCCGGGGAGCTTTGCCACTAAACAAGAGAGTTCTCCCGTGCATCGCCAAGGCTCGTCTGCTACAAGACAAATTCGGACATCTTTGCTAATCGGCGCGATGCTCGCCGGGCTCGGCTCGGCCGCGGCAAGCGCTGCTCAACAAGGCGAGCACAGCGAATCCACCGTCACCGCGCACGTCTATGAGTCGGAAAAATTGCGCGCCGACGCAAGTCATCAGCGCAGCTCCGGGTGCCTTCCGGCTTCAACATCCAGCGCTTTGGAGAAGGGCTGGACAATCCCCGCCTGATCGCCGTCGCTGACGACGGGACGATTTACGTAACGGAGCGCGGGCCCGGTGCGCTAGTGATGCTGCGCGACCTCGATGGCGATGGGATCGCCGATGTGCAGAAGACTGTGCTGCAAATCGAGCAATTGCACGGCATCGAATTACGCGACGGCAAGATCTATCTCATCGACACGAGAAAGCTGTACGTCGCGGATGTGCAGCCCGACGGCAGCATCGGCGCGCCGCAAATGGTGATCGACGATCTTCCGGATGCTGGACTTACGAAAACAATCGCTTTATGACGCATCCGCTGCCGTCGACCATGACCCAGGAAGAATGGGCGCGCAAGAGCACGGAGCCGGTCGCGCTGTATCGCGCGCATTCGGCGCCGATGCAATTTTTCTTCTACACCGGTGCGATGTTCCCGCAGGAATACCGCGGCGATGCGTTTGCCACCATGCACGGTTCGTGGAACCGCAAGTCGCCGAGCGGCTACGAAGTCGTGCGTGTGCGCTTCGACCGTGACGGAAAATTTTCCAAGTTCGAGCTGTTCATGAGCGAGTTCTTGCAGAAGCAGGGCGGCAAGTACGGATACGTTGGCAGACCAGTCGGGCTCGCGACCGCGAAGGACGGCGCGCTGCTCGCCGGCGATGACAGCAACAACGTGATCTACCGCGTCGCCTATGGCCCGCAGCAGACGAAAGCGGTCGAGCAGGACCTTGCCGGCAGTCTATTGAAGCCGAAGTCGTTTCAGAAAATCGATGTGCGCTCCGCGGCAATTCCAGCCGGCGGGATGATCGGCGAGAAATACACCGACTACGGTCAGAGAGTATCGCCGCCGCTGTCATGGTCGGGCGTCCCGAGCGGAACGCGCTCGCTGAGTTTGATGATGGAAGATCCCGAGGCGAAGAGTCCGGTGCCGTTCGTGCATTGGATCATCGCAAACATTCCGCCCACGGCGAATGGCTTGCCGGAAGGCGTGCCGACCGATGAGCGCGCTTTGGACGGTGCAGCCTTTCAAGCTAGCAATTCGAAGAGCAAGACCGGCTACTTCGGGCCGCGTCCGTCTGCAGGCGAGCCGCCGCATCCATACCATTTTCAGATCTTCGCGCTGGATACCGAGCTCAACTTGCCTTCCGGTTATAACCGCCAAGCCTTGATCAAGGCGATGAGCGGTCACGTGTCGGCGAAGGGTGAGCTGATCGGAAAATTCGGAAAGAAGAAATAGCGCACGCGGATTTTTCCGACTTCGAATGCCGCGTCTCCACGTCGAGACGCGGTGCCGCGGCGCTGCAGCGTGCCGATCATCCCTCGACACGCTCAACAAAACTTTTGCGTGATCCTCCTACAGCCGATTGGGTGTTGGTCTTATTGCTGCGTGTCGACCGCTTGGTAATACTGCAGCGGCAATCAACTGCCGACGAATCAATGTCCACGGAGGCCATCATGGCGCGGTATGGGGAGAAAGCCTCGAGCAAAGTCGAAAAAGCGATGCACGAGAAAAAGCGCGGGACGCTGAAAATGGGGCGCTCGGGCAAGACGGTGAAGAGCCGTAAGCAGGCCATTGCAATCGGTCTGTCGGAAGCGCGCAAAGCCGGCGCCAAAGTGCCCGCAAAAAAGACCCCCGCAAAAAAGAAAAACCCAGCGAAAACGACAGCGAAAAAGACCCCAACTCGCACGTCGCCTGCCAAGAAGTCGCCCGTCAAGAAGCCCACTGCCAAGAAGTCGACCGTCAAGAAAACGACGACGCGTAAAACCGCCGCCAAGACATCGACTCGCAAGCCGGCCGCGACACGGAAGAGTCCGGTGCGCAGATCGGCCGGCGCAAAGAAGACCGCGACCACTCGAAGCAAAAGCACGTAGCCGCATGCCGACCGGCCGGCGATCGTTCATACAGGAGTACATCATGACCTATGAAACGCCAGCCAAAGAGAAAAAGCTGCAGCCCGATGTGTCGGTGCGCGAACCGAAGCCGCCGTTTGCGCAACAGCACCAAGAAAGTCCCGGACTCGAGTCGGAGCTGCAACCGCAACCGCGCTATCAGGCGGAAAGTTATCGGCCGGCGGGAAAACTAAAAGGCAAGGCAGCCCTTATCACGGGCGGGGATTCGGGTATCGGCCGGGCGGTTGCGACGATCTACGCGCGAGAAGGTGCGAGTGTTGCGATCGCGTGTCTGCCCCAGGAGCTGTCGGACGCGGAAGAAACCAGGCGTGCAGTCGAAGCAGCGGGCGCGCAATGCGTGATCTATCCGGGCGATCTGACCGACCCGAGCTATTGCAAAGAGTTGATCGAGGCCACCGTGCGCGAGCTCGGCGCGCTGGACATTCTTGTGTCGAACGCTGCCCATCAAAGCCGCAAGGAAAGCCTCGAAGATGTAACGGACGAGGAGCTCGAGC
>JBBRGM010000327.1:0-5509 GCA_038240725.1 Burkholderiales bacterium
CCAGCGCTTCGAACTTGTTGCTTGCACTGACGAACGGCGAATCGGTCAGGCGCGCGAGCTCAAGCGAGACGCGCGGTCCGAAGTCGGGCGGTGCGTTCAATCCGGTGCCGACAGCGGTGCCGCCGATGGCAAGCTCGTACAGCCCGGGCAATGTTGCGCGGATGTTGGCCCGAGCGCGATCGATCTGGGCCACGTAGCCGGAAAATTCCTGGCCGAGCGTCAGTGGCGTCGCGTCTTGCAGATGGGTTCGCCCGATCTTGACCACGTTGGCAAACGCACGCGCTTTTTGTCCGAGCGCATCGCTGAGTTTTTGCAGGCTCGGCAACAGCTGTTGCGTCAGTGCAGTTGCTGCAGCCACATGCATCGCGGTGGGAATTGCGTCGTTGGAAGACTGGCTGCGATTCACCTCGTCGTTCGGATGGATCTTGCGCTGCATGCCGCGGGCACCGCCGAGGATTTCGCTGGCGCGGTTGGCGAGCACCTCGTTTATGTTCATGTTGGTCTGCGTCCCGGAGCCGGTCTGCCACACGACCAGCGGAAATTCTGCAGGGTGCTGTCCCGCAATCACTTCGTCGGCGGCTGCAATCAATGCACGCGCTTTGTCCGCGTCGAGCAATTCGAGCTCAGCGTTGACCGCTGCGGATGCACGCTTCACCTGCGCCAATGCGCGAATGAAGTCAGCGGGAAAGCGTTCGTCCGAGATGTGGAAATGCAACAGCGAGCGCTGTGTCTGCGCGCCCCACAACCGATCTGCCGGGACTTCGATTTCTCCGAAGCTGTCGCGTTCGACGCGCGTGGCGCTCATCTGGACTCTACCTCCAAGAAAATTCTGGCAGCGACGGCGCGGATCCGGACCGCATCATCGCTGCCGCTGTTGATTGGACTCGAATCGGCAGCGCTTAACCCAGATACGAGCGCAGCATCCACGCCATCTTTTCGTGCTGCTCCATCAAGCCGGTCAGAAAATCCTGGGTGCCCAGATCATGGAACTTGTCGCCGACGACGTCGAGATCTTCGCGCAGACGGCGCACGACCGACTCGTGATCGATCAGCAGCCCGGTGATCATTTCCTTCTCGCCGGTCGTCGTGCCCTTGTCTTCCTTCAATTGAGTCATCTCGAGAAATTGACTCATCGATCCGGCTGCGCGGGCACCCAGCATGCGGGTGCGCTCGGCGACTTGATCCATGATTTCGTCGAGCTCTTCATACTGCGCTTCGAATAATTTGTGGGTCTCGCTGAAGTCCGGTCCCTGTACGTTCCAGTGGTAATTGCGGGTCTTTACGTACAACAGCACTTCGTCGGCGAGCAGGCGGTTGAGTTTTTCGGCGACGCCCGCACGTTGGGTGTCATCGAGGCCTATATTAATCTTCATAGCAATCTCCTGAAGCCGGTTACGTAATTAACGGATATTCCAATTCGCGTGTGTGCACGAACGCGCAATGGACGTCTGGATGGTGCGGATGCAGCGCAGGTATTGCAAGGCACTCGCAATTGAAATTTTCGATGATGCCGATCGGGCTTGCTCGCGTACGAATGGTTTCAACCTTCGGTATGGTTAACGGTGCGCAACAGCAATCAGGCGGATGCGCTGATAGAATTCTCGGGACGCGAAACGCTCCCGATCACACGAGGATTTACGCATGACTACGGTGAATTTGACGAAAGACAACTTCGACCAGACTGTCGAGGACAACGCGACCGTTGTGGTCGACTTCTGGGCGCCGTGGTGCGCGCCCTGCCGGTCTTTCTCGCCGGTATTCGAGGCGGCATCGGCAAAATTTCCCGGCGTCGTGTTCGCCAAAGTGAACACCGAGGACGAGCCCGACCTGGCCGGCAGCTTCGGAATCCGCTCGATTCCGACACTGATGATTTTGCGCGAGAAGGTTATTCTCTATTCAGAAGCCGGCGCACTTCCCGCAGCGCAGCTCGAGGCGGTGCTGCAGCAGGCCAGCAGCCTGGATATGGAAACCGTTCACCGTGAGATTGCCGAGCAGGCGGAGCAGGAAGCGGTAGTCGCGAGCGAAACCGGCAAGGCGTCGTGACGCGAAAGTCAGAAGGCGTCGTGACGCGAAAGTCAGAAGGCGTCGTGACGCGAAAGTCAGAAGGCATCGTGACGCGAAGTCAGACTGTGCAGTAACGCGGTCGAGACAGGAGGCATTTGGCGATGTTCATCGATTCTCTTTCGGCCGATACGTTGGACGCGGCCGTTCGCAGTCACGAAGTTCTCGTCGTCGAATTTCGCGCACCGTCGCCTTCATCGGCATTACAGGAGGCGGCGGTGCTGCGGCCGCAGATATACTTCGCGCACGTCGATCCGCAGTTGCAGCCTGCCACCGCCGCGGTGTTCGGGCTCAGCGAGGGCCCGGCGCTCGCGATTTTCCGCGACGGCATCGGGTTGTATCTGGAAAGCGCAGATCATTCGGCGGAGCGGATTGCGCGATTGCTGGACCGCATAACCGAGCTGGATATGGACACCGTGCGCAATGAAATCGAAGAGCAGAAGCGCGCCGAAGTCGCGTTGCGTATGCGGCGCGTGTGCTCCGCCACCCGCCGCACGCAGTAGACGGCGTACCCAGCAACATCCCCCACGCGCGCGGAATATAGAGTGCGCTTAGCTCAGTAGCTCTTCGCGCACTTTCGGGTCGGCCATCTTGGTCAACCACCATTTCAGCGCTTTGCCTGAATCGCGTGGACGCCATGCGAGTGCCATCCGAGTGACCTTTTCCGATTCTTCGTCGACTTGTTTGCGGACCAGACGCCCATCGGCAATGGCGGGGCCGGCCAGATTGACCGGCAGATAGCCCACGCCGAGTCCGGCAATCTGCGCTTCCAGCTTGGCCTGCATCGTCGGTACCGTCAGCGTGTCTTGACCGACGCTCAAGCCCGCTGTCCACGGCGTCAAGCTGCGCGAGCTATCGGCCGCGACCACGATGCGATGCTGCAGAATCTCCGCCGTGGGGATCGGTTCTTCCGCTGCCGCCAGCGGATGATTTGCAGCGGCGACAAAAATAAAGCGCATCTCGCCGAATGGACGTACGGCCGCGCCGGATTCGGGCGGCGTATCGCCCGGCGCGCCGATCACTAGATCCGCCCGACCGCCAAACAGCGCATCCCAGCAGCCGCCGAGAACTTCGGCTATCAGCCGCAAGCGCGTGCCGGATTGCTCGCGATCGAATTGCGCGATCAGAGGCCACAGTTTTTCGCGTGGGATGAAATCGTTGTAGGCGATGCGAAGTTCAGTTTCCCAGCCCTTTGCGATGCGCTGGACACGAGACTCGAGCTCGCCGGCGGCGCGCAGCAATTGCCGGCCTTCGCGCAGCAATTCTTCACCGCCGCGCGTCAAGCGCGCGCGATGACCGCTGCGATCGAACAACAAAACATCGAGATCCTGCTCCAGTTTCTGCACGGTGTACGTGATCGCCGAGGGCACGCGATGCAGCTCATCGGCAGCGGCCGCGAAGCTGCCTTTGCGGGCGATGGCGTCTAATACCAGAAGGGCGTCGAGCGATAGTTTGGTGGTCGACATGAGTTGTATTTAGGGAACGCTGCGTCTTGAATAGTCTGCTTATCGGACGTCAAACTGCGCTAAAATCTACCCTTTTGACAGCTGCGGCAGCCGCCGTCCCGGCGGCGCGAAGACCCGCATTATGTCCATAACAACAGGTGAGGGGGTTCTCGTGCCGAACAATGGCCCGGTATTGCCCAGCGAGCAACATTCGCTTGGTTCGAATACGTCGATGTCGTCTCAGTTTTGCCCCGGCTCTGGCGCCAATCGCCGCAACACGCGATCTGTAATGGTGTCGACCGGCCGTAATGTAGCGTTTCTGGGATTCTTCATCACGGCGCTGGCGTTGACAGCCTGCGGTAAGAAAGACGAGGTCGGCGCCGCCAGCGCAAAAACACCGGACACCGCCAAATCTGCTGAAGCAGCGCCCGCCAAACCTAAAGGCCTGCCGGTAAAAGCCGAGCCGGTAAAAGTCACCAAAATGGACAGCGAAGTGTCCGCCGTCGGCACGCTGCTGGCGGCCGAGTCGGTTGTCATTCGGCCGGAAATTCCCGGCCGTGTCGTGGGTCTGCATTTTCAGGAAGGCCAGGTCGTCGGTAAAGGCACCAAGCTGGTCACTCTCGATCCGTCGGAATATCAGGCCCAGCTTGCGGGCACCAACGCCGACGCCAAAACCGAATCGCAACGCTACCAGCGTACCAAAGAGCTGATGGAGAAAAACTTCGTCAGCCAGGAAGCTGTCGACGTCGCGAAAGGCAACATGGACCGCGCCAGCGCCAAGCGCGAGCAGGATCAGGTGCTGTTGTCCCGCACGACCATCTCGGCGCCATTCAGCGGTGTACTTGGTTTGCGCCAGATCAGCCCGGGCGCCTACGTCAAAGCCGGCGACGACATCGTTCGCCTGGAAAACATCAGCTCGCTCAAGCTCGACTTCCGCGTACCCGAGATGTATTTGTCGCAAGTCAAGCTGGGGCAAGCGCTCAGCGTAAAAGTAGACGCCTATCCGCTCGACTTGTTCCCCGGCAAGATCTACGCGTTCGAGCCCGCCATCGATGAACGTACGCGCACGGTCGTCGTGCGCGCGCAAATCCCGAATCCGCAAGGGCGGTTGCGTCCAGGCATGTTTGCTCGCGTAATCGTGCTGCTCGACACGCGCCCCAACGCCATCGTCGTACCCGAGCAGGCGATCTGGCCGCAAGGGCGCGACGCGTTCGTCTATAAGGTCGTCGACGGCAAGGCGCTGCTGACCAAGGTCGATCTTGGCATACGCCGTCCGGGCGAGGTCGAAGTGTTGAAGGGTCTGGCTGCCAACGACGTCGTAGTAACCGACGGACAGATGAAGTTAAAGGATGGCGCAGCCGTGATCGTGCTGCCCATGCAACCGGCTGCACCGGCGACCCCGCCGAAAGCTGCGGCCGCCGCTTCCATCCCGCGCGCGTAACCCGCCTCGAATCCCAGGAGATCAGCGATGGTATTGTCGGACCTCTCGATTCGGCGGCCGGTACTGGCCACAGTGATGAGTTTGATCGTCGTGCTGATGGGCTATCTGTCCTTCACACGCATGGCGGTGCGGGAATATCCCAACATCGATCCGCCCGTCGTCTCGGTGCGCACGGTGTACAAGGGCGCGACTTCGCAGGTGATGGAAAGCTCCATTACGCAGCCGTTGGAAGATTCGCTCTCCGGCATCGAAGGGATCAAGACGATCAAATCCCAGAGCCGGGAAGAGGTCAGTCAGATCACCATCACGTTCATTTCCAATCGCGACGTCGATGCCGCAGCAGCCGATGTGCGCGATCGCGTGGCGCGCATTCGCAAGAATTTGCCGGCGGCGTCCGACGATTCGGTCGTATCCAAAATTGAAGCCGACGCGCAACCGATCATCTGGATAGCGATTTCGAGCGATCGCCAATCGCCGATGGAGATGACCGACTATGCCGATCGCTATCTCACCGATCCGCTGAAGGCGCTGCCCGGTGTATCTGCCGTCATCATCGGCGGCG
>JBBRGM010000328.1:0-5508 GCA_038240725.1 Burkholderiales bacterium
CAGAGATCGTCAGTGTGATCGACGTCATCGCATTTCAGACGAATATTCTTGCGCTCAACGCGGCGGTGGAAGCGGCGCGAGCGGGCGAACAGGGCCGCGGTTTTGCCGTGGTCGCAAGCGAGGTGCGCAGTCTCGCGTTGCGCAGCGCCGACTCGGCAAAGGAAATCAAACAGCTGATTTTCGAATCCGCCGAGCGCGTCAGCAGCGGATCGCGACAGGCGGCGCAGGCAGGTGCGACGATGGAAGAGATCGTCAGCGCGGTAAAACTCGTGAGCGAGCTCATGTCCGGCATCGCGGACGCATCGGCGCAGCAAAGCTCGGGTATTCAGGAAATCAACCAGACGGTGACGGTGCTGGAAGATGTCACGCAGCAGAACAGCTCGCTGGTAGAAGAAGCGACGACGTCGACGGAGCACCTGCGGCGACTGGCTGAGAATCTCATCGCCGCTGTGAGCGTGTTCAAGATATCGCCGGGCGGCCGACCGATAGCATCCACATCCGCACGCGGCAAAGACGAGCGCGAACGACGTCGATCTGCGCGTGGTATGCAGCCGTCAGCGCAGCCGTCGAAAACCGCGCCGACGGATGACGGCGACTGGCAGGAATTCTGAGCCTGGCTGCTCCGAGTCGGAAACGCTGACCCGCCGACGCGCCGGAACAGCTAATCTGTCGTAGCGAGATTCAGATCGAGCTGAGCCGCGGCCATGCTGTTTGCACGGCTCAGCTCCGCATCGTTACGATTGGCTTCGACACCTGCGAGATATTCCGGCGTGATGTCGCCCGTAATGTAGACGCCGCTGAAGCACGACGTCTCGAAGTTGTGGACGCTCGGATTCACCGATCGGCAAGCGTCGATCAGCGCATCGAGGTCCTGATAGATCAACCGGTCCGCACCGATTTCCGCCGCGATCTCATCGTCAGTACGGTCGTTGGCGATCAACTCCTACGAGGTCGGCATGTCGATGCCGTAGACGTTCGGATAACGCACAGGCGGCGACGCGGATGCAAAGAACACTTTGCGCGCACCCGCGTCCCTCGCCATCTGCACGATCTCGCGGCTCGTCGTCCCGCGCACGATGGAGTCGTCCACCAGCAGCACGTTCTTGCCGCGAAATTCCATTCCGATTGCGTTGAGCTTTTGCCGGACCGATTTCTTGCGTGTCGCGTGACCCGGCATGATGAACGTGCGGCCGATGTAGCGGTTCTTGATGAAGCCTTCGCGATAGGGAAGCCCCAGCTGACTGGCGAGCTCCATCGCCGAGGGCCGGCTGGAATCCGGGATCGGAATGACAACGTCGATATCCAGATCGGCATGCTCGCGCCGAATCTTCTCGGCCAGGCTGACACCCATACGCAGCCGCGTTTCGTACACCGAGATGCCGTCGATTACCGAATCCGGGCGCGCGAGATAGACGAACTCGAAAATACAGGGATTGAGCGTTGCGCGCCGCGCGCACTGACGGCTGTGGAATGTGCCGTCTTCGTCGATGAAGATTGCTTCGCCCGGAGCGACGTCGCGGACGAGTTTGAAGCCTAGCGTATCCAGCGCCACGCTTTCCGAGGCGACTATGTATTCAACACCGTGCGGCGTCATCGATTGACCGATGACGAGCGGACGAATGCCGAACGGATCGCGAAATGCGAGCAGACCGTAGCCGGCGATGCTGGCTACGACGGCGTACGCACCGCGGCAGCGGCCATGCACACCAGCCACTGCACCGAAGATTGTATCGGCATCGAGCTCAAAGCCGTGCGAACGCGCCTGCAGCTCGTGCGCCAATACATTGAGCAGCACCTCGGAGTCCGACGTTGTATTGACGTGGCGCCGATCTTCGCGAAACAGCTCGCGCTTGAGTTGTTCGGCGTTGGTGAGATTGCCGTTGTGTCCAAGCACGATGCCGAACGGCGAATTGACGTAGAGCGGCTGCGCTTCGGCGGAATTTTCCGCAGAGCCTGCGGTGGGATAACGGCAATGTGCGATGCCGACGTTGCCGGCCAGGGCGCGCATATTTCTGGTGCGAAAAACATCGCGCACCAGCCCGCCGCCCTTGTGCATGTGGAAGGTGCTGCCTTCGGCTGTGACGATGCCCGCAGCGTCCTGACCGCGGTGCTGCAGAACGAGCAGCCCATCGTAGAGCAACTGATTGACAGGAGATTTGGCGACGACGCCGATGATTCCGCACATGGTCTGTGTCCCTGGGGAAGGTCTGATCGATTCGCACACGCCGCTGAATCCATCGCAGGTGGGCAAGCGCTGCGGATGCGAATTGATCGGATCTTCCCTGGTTGCAGGGCCGTATCAGTATAGTCGAAACGCCGGTGCCAAACCGGAAACGCCAAGTCACTCGAAACGGATGCGCTCAGCCAATGCCCGCGGAAGAAATCCGCGGGCATTTTTTGCAACGGCTTCCAACGGCGGGCGCAATACACCGTTGCGCCACGCGGGATCATGCGGAAGCGGCGTCAATCCGGCTGCCAGCATCAACGCAACCAGAATCACCAGCGCGCGCACCAGCCCGAACACCACGCCCAGCGCACGGTCCAGCGGGCTCAGACCCGAGCTGCGAATCAGCCGCGAGATTGCATACGTCAGCAGCGCAAACAGCAACAGCGCAACGATGAACAACAGCGCAAACGCGATGAACAACCGCACCCACGAATTCGACAGCGAGCCGGGCAGCCAATTGACCAATATGGGTGCGAGATGCAGCGCAATCAAGAACGCGAAAATCCAGGAGGCGATCGAGAGCAGCTCGCGAACGGCGCCGCGAAACAAGCTGACCAGCACGGACACGCCGGTGATCGCCAGGACCGTATAGTCGAAGGCGGTCATCAGTCGCGGTGGATCTCGACGGCGCTCATTCTCCCTTGCGCACGATCTTGGCTTCGCCGGGCGGCAGCAGCTTCACGGCCTTGAGCCGCTCGCGACCTTTCTCGGCTGCCTGCATGCTCGGATAGGGACCGACACGCACACGCGTTTTGCCCGCCGACGGTGAACCGATGAGCTCGGAATACGCCGGGATTTTTTCGGCTTTCAACTTCTGCAGCAGATTTTTCGCGTTGGCCGCGTTCGAGAACGCACCGACCTGAATGACGTAGCCTTCCTCGCCGGTGGATTTTGCTTCGGCATGTTTGGCGTCTGCCGGTGCGGCCTCGGTATCGTGCGCAGTCGGAGCGACCGCGGGCTGCGGTGGCGCCGGCGGCTTCGGCGCGGGCGTTTCCGCGCCAGGCGGAGGCGGCGATGGAGCCGCTGTCGCGGGCGGCGGGGACGCGCTATCCGCGGGCGCAGCACCGGAAGGCGGCGCCGCACCGGCGGGCGCATCGCTTTGACCAGGGACCGGTGGAATCTTGATGTCGATGTCTTGTTTTTGCGGCCGCGGCGTGCGATCCAAAAACATCGGTACGAGGACCACCACGAGCAATACCAGAACGACCGCGCCGACCAGGCGGCGGCGTGCGCGTTTCTTCAGTTGCAATTCTTCGTCGGAGATCGGTGTCTTGGCCACGATGGACAGTCTGTTTTAGTTTTGAGGTGTGCCGGCAAGTGTACGCAACGCATCCGCGACGGTATAGAAGGAGCCGAACACGAGGATTTTATCATCCGGTTGCGCGTGTTCCCGCGCACGTTTTATCGCCCGAGAAATATCTGCGCAAACTTCGACCGGCCGATCCACGCCTGCACTCTGCAGCGCCCGCTGCAGATGCGCTGCATCGGCGCCGCGCGGCGCTGTCAACGGCGCGACCACCCACTCGTCGATCACGCTCATTACCGCTTCGATCACGCCCTCGAGATCTTTGTCCTTCAGCATCGCGAATACGGCGATGCGGCGACCGCGGCGATCCATGCGCCGCAGGTTGTCCGCAAGCCGCTGTGCAGCATGCGGATTATGCGCGACGTCGAGTATCAATGCGGGCCGGCCGGGTATCACTTGAAAGCGGCCCGGCAATTCCACCTCGACTAGCCCGCGTCTGATCGCGCCCATTTCTACCGGCAGACGCGCACGGATCGTATCGAGCGCCGCAAGTGCGGCAGCCGCGTTCGCCAACTGATATTCCCCGCGCAGCGACGGCAGCGGCAAACCGCTTCGTTTGCCGAGCCAGTTCCAAAACTGCCATTGCGAGTCGGTGCTCGTATAACCGAAATCGCGATCGATGAGGTACAGATCCGCGCCAATATCGCGAGCGTGGTCGAGTAGACGGCCCGGCGGATTAACATCGGCGACCACCGCGGGCTTATCGGCGCGAAAGATGCCGGCTTTTTCGAAGCCGATGTCCTCGCGGGTGTGACCCAGATAGTCCATGTGATCCATGCCGATGCTGGTCACCACTGCGCAGTCGGGCTCGAAGACATTCACGGCATCGAGGCGGCCGCCGAGTCCGACTTCTAGAACTGCAACATCGACCCGTGCTTCGATGCTGAGCTGGACGGCGGCCAAGGTGCCGAACTCGAAGTACGTCAGCGATACGTCTCCGCGCGCCTGCTCGATACGAGTAAATGCTGCGACCAGCGCGTCATCGGGAATCGCAACTTGTGCGATGCGCACGCGCTCGTTATAGCGAAGGAGGTGCGGCGAGGTGTATACGCCGACGCGATAGCCCGCGCTATGCAGGAACGCCTCCAGCAATGCGCAGGTCGAGCCTTTGCCGTTGGTGCCGCCGACTGTGATGATAGGAAAGCTCGGCGCGAGGCCGAGGCGGTCGCGTACCCGTGCAACGCGGTCGAGTCCGAGGTCGATCGCCGCGGGATGCAACTGCTCGAGATAGCGCAGCCATGAATCCAGATCTGCGTAAGCGTCCGGCGGCGGCGTGTCGGTAATCCTCCGAATCCTAGCCGGCAGGTGCGCGCATCAGCAAAGTGATGAGTGACGCGAGACGATCGCGCATTTCGCGCCGGTCGACGATCATGTCGACCGCGCCGTGCTCGAGCAAAAATTCTGCGCGCTGGAAACCTTCGGGCAACGTCTGCTTGACGGTTTGCTCGATGACACGCGGTCCGGCGAACCCGATCAACGCGCCCGGTTCTGCAATCACCACATCGCCGATCATCGCGAAGCTCGCGGACACGCCGCCCATCGTCGGATCGGTCAACACGGAAATGAACGGCAGCCGCTCGGTCGCCAGCTGGGTAAGTGAAGCGGTCGTCTTCGCCATCTGCATGAGCGACATCAGACCTTCCTGCATGCGCGCGCCGCCGCTTGCCGCGAAGCAGATGAACGGCATCTTCTGCTCGATCGCCGACTGCGCGCCGCGAATGAAACGCTCGCCGACGACCGATCCCATCGAGCCGCCCATGAAGCGAAATTCGAATGCGGCAACCACCGCGGGGATCGTCTTGATCGCGCCTTGCATGACAATGAGCGCATCGCTCTCGCCGCTTTCCTGCGCATCGGCTTCGAGTCGATCGATGTAGCGGCGGCTATCGACGAATTTGAGAAAATCGACCGGCACGACTTCCGAGCCGATTTCGTAACGGCCTTCGGAATCGAGCGTCATTTCCAGACGCTCGCG
>JBBRGM010000329.1:0-5493 GCA_038240725.1 Burkholderiales bacterium
TATGGTTCGCCAGAAGCAGGAGCGCCAGCAGCGCATCAAGCAATACGGCGACGAGCTCAACACGTTGTACGGGCGCTATCAGGAATTGGAAAATCAGAAGAAGCCGCTGGTCGATGTGTTGAACCAGATGAGCCAGCCGCGCTAGCGATGCAGGCGTGTTTTCTACCGATTCATTCGCGCCCTCGTCGAGGCGGTGTTGTCAGCGCTGCATAGGTGACCTCTTAGCCGATCGGCGGTGCCCGCGAAGGGCGTTGGTTGGGTCACAGCATCCCCAGTATCGCCAGAAGGCTATGCTGCAAAGCGGCCATCTCGTCACTCGTTAATCGCGTCAGTGGTCCATCTCGCAGTCGCGAACGATCGAGCGTTCGAATCTGCTCCGTCATCACATGGCAGTCCTTCGCAAGCCGCTCGCGCGCTCGCACGACGATACGCAATGGCTCCAAGCCTTTGCGAAGCTGGGTCGTCAGTGGAATGACGACCACGGTTGGAAGGCCGGCGGCAGTAAGCCGATCTTCCTGAACGATTACGACTGGCCGAATTTTGCCCGCGTCGCTTCCCTTATTGGGGTTGAGATTCGCGACCCAGATTTCTCCACGCCGCATCAACGCTTGCCTTTCTTTTGAGCTTTACCGATTCGCGATGCTTTGTATTCCGCGCTGCGCTCAGACGCCGCAAGCGCCTCATTCTCACCCGGTAAAAACGACTCCGAAATTTGCAGCGCTTCGCTGAATGCTTCAGGATCGGCCGCGTGCGTCTTGGCCGCTGCTTCCATGTCTGCCAGGCGACGGTCTCGCTCTAGACGCTTGAGATAGTCCGCTATGGAGCACGCAAGTTGAGATGGATGCAGCGCGCGAAGGCGTGGGTGATCCGCGGCGAATCGCCGCGGCCTCATTGAAGCTCATCGTGTTCGGGACCGGACGCGCTGCCGGTCCGGTGATCCTCGGCGAATCGCCGCAGCCTCATTGAACCTGCAACCTTGCAACTGCGTTCCGCGATCGACGTGGATTCGTGGAAGTCTCATCAGTGCGGGGTCAGGGAATTTTCGCGCGGTTATTAGTATGTCGCCATATACCGATGTCACGCACGAATTCAACGCCAATCGATCGGGCTAGCTGGCTGCTATCAACTTGGCAGCGCAAGCAGCTACCAACATGGCGACCGGAAGTATTGCCGAAAAAAACATGATCTTGTCGCGCAGCCGGATAGAACCGGAGCGCAACAGGTTTCGGTGAGTCCGCCAACACCCGTACACGAGTGCTGCTAAGACGAGCGCCGCTAACCATGAGATCCATGTCAGCGCGCCTACAATCATCCCCGTGGCAAATTGTTCTCGCTCACCGGCGTGTTGCATGCCCGCTCGTGATAGGTACAACGCCGCGAACCCGGCGCTTATCATGCAAGCCGCCAACAGGGCATTAATTACGCCGACCGCTGCAAGGGTACGCCGAAACAATTTGGTCCTCGCTGGCCGGTTCGTGCGACTGTCCATCATGGCAGGCGTACCGGACCAGGTGCCTTCTTATCATCGACCGTGAAACTTCCGCTCACCTGAAACGGCGTGCCTTGTTGCGCCAGGTATTGCTGCGGAACAAAAAGGATTGTCTCCTTACCGACTGTTCTAACTTCCCAGCGCTCCTTAAATCCACCTGGGTTCATGTACTCGTCGTCTGGCAATAGCTGCCTCAGCGCCGCGACTTCCCAACCGCTCAAGCTACCGAGGGGAAAACCATGCCGGCCGCGCTGCGCGGCGTCGCCTTTCTTAAAACCAAATTGGTAGACATCCGAAATGACATAGGTCTTCGATCCGTCCGGGTTTATCTTTACGTCCACATCGAAGTGTCCTAGCGAATTGCGAAGATCGTATAGACCGGAGTTATAGGGATCGAGTGCCTTGTGATGGCCAGAGCGTCCCTTTGTTGCCTTTACCACCCAATCCCGCCATTCCTGCGGAATAGCTTTGAGCGTATATGCGTCTCCGGTCCGCTCTGCGTAGTGCTTCAGCAGCGCGGTCGAGAGCGGTGAAGGCTGCTTAATCGGAAGCATGTCGATCATGCTCAGCAGCACGGATTTCGAATAACCGGACGCAGCGCGCCCTGTTTGCGAGAACCAATCGCTGATCTTGGTCCAAGCCGATACGGGTGCCCGTCCGCTGAGGGTTGCTGATCCGATTCCAGCGGAACCCGGCAAGGCCGACTCCTGCCTACAAAGAGTCCCGTCATCGATTCGTCCTCCGCCCTTAGATGGACATTGGGATCCGGGCGTTCTTGTACCGGCCATGCGTGTCGCCTCTCAATTAAATTGAATCGTAGCCAGGCCTTCGTCATGAAACCCCTCGGCCCCTCGCAAGCCGCCAGAGGATTCCGCCGATCATAGTTCCTTCACTGACTCCGCGTCCAACCGGCGCGATCCAGCGAATGGCGCTCATCGCCGGGTCGTATGAGCATTGCATTTATACAAACGCTGTCCTGGCCTTGCGATATGCTTTCGCCCGACCATTAACAAACCCCTGAAAATCATTTCCGGATTTCTCCAACGTCTCTAACCTGCGTCCTCGTGCTATTCGATGCACGCCCTGAATGCGGAAAACCAGCGATGTCCACCACTTACCTTTGCGTTCCGAAGTTAGAGACCGACGCCTCCACGGCTTATACTCCTCCTAACCGCTCCAAAATTGAATGTCCTCTCACTGGGGATGCGATTCGCCTGTTGTGCAAGGTCGAGAAGAAACTCTCCCTTGACGACGTGGCGGATAGGTTTCCACGCGTGCTGAATCACATTGCGGCAGTTTGGAAACAGCCGAACGTCGCGGATGCTTACTTCGTAGAATTACTTTATGGCACGGGCGACGCGCTCCAGCTCTTACCGATGAGTGCACTCAACGAAATCAGCTCGCTTCGCGAGTACTACCTGACGCACGCTTACCCGAAACGGGAAGACGTCTGGGGCCCGGAAGCTGCACAACGCTAATCGCTCACCAGCGACATTTGCTCAACGTGCGAAACGCCTTTCCAAGTAGCAAACACTAAGAGCACTTACCCTTCCCAAGCCAGAGCGTCCTCGCTCTGCACCTCGTGAGACCGGACACATCGACGTGTCCGGTCTCACGAGAGCAACAACAGCATCATTCATCGCTGCACCCGCGGTCGGACCTTCGAAAGCGGACGGTATACCCCGTCCAAGCCGCCGATTACGTCCCATGCGAAAATATGGCTATGGACATCCCCCAGCAGTGTGACGTGCTGGTTGTCGGCGGCGGGATACACGGGGCGGGCATCGCGCGTGATCTGTCCGGCAGAGGGTTGGGCGTGGTGCTGGTGGAGCAACACGACCTCGCCGCGTCGACCTCGATGGCGAGCAGCAAGCTCATTCACGGTGGATTGCGCTATCTCGAGCAGGGTCACCTGCGTCTGGTGCGCGAAGCCCTGCACGAGCGCGAAGTGCTGTTGGACGCAGCACCGCATCTGGTGCGCCCGCTGTCTTTTTTGCTGCCGATCGGGCCGGGGTCGCGCCCGCTGTGGCAGCTGCGGCTGGGGTTGTGGTTATACGACCGCTTCGCCGGCAGCACCCGTTTAGCCGCGAGCCGCACGGTCGACTTGACTGGCCCCGAGTTCAATTGCGGCCTGCTCCCGCAGTATCGACGCGGTCTGGTTTACAGCGACGCCTGGGGCGACGATGCACGATTAGTCGTTGCCAACGCACGCGACGCCGCGGACCGGGGTGCGCTCGTTCTCACACGCACGCAATGCGAATCGCTGCAGCCGCACGGACAGGGATGGTCGGCGCGTTTGCGCCACCGGGACGATTCGGAAACGGCGCTCAACGCCCGCGCCGTAGTCAATGCGACGGGTCCGTGGGTTGCGCGTTTTCTACGCGATCAAGCCGGCTTGCGTTCTCGTGCCGGCGTGAAACTCGTCAAGGGCAGCCACATCGTCGTTCGGCGCAAGATGGGGAATGGCCATGCGCTGATCTTGCAGAACGACGATGGACGTGTGGTGTTTGCGATCCCGTTCGAGCGCGAGTTCTCGCTGATCGGAACGACTGACGTCGCGTTCGATGCGAGTCCGGCTCTCGTCGACATCTCGGGCGATGAGACGCAATACCTGCGGCGCGTGGTATCGCGCTACTTCGCCGAGCCGATTCAGGATCACGAAGTGGTGTGGAGCTTCGCCGGCATCCGCGCATTGTATGACGATGGCAACGGCAACCCTTCGCAGATCAATCGGGACTATCAGCTCGAACTGGACCGCGCGCCGAACGGTGCGCCGATTCTCTCGATCTTCGGCGGCAAGCTCACCACCTATCGACGCTCGGCGGAACGCGTAGCGGACCGGCTGTCGCGCGAGCTGAACAATTCGGCGCCCGCGTGGACTGCGCGCGCGAAGTTGCAAGGCGCCGATATCCCGTACGGCGATTTCGCGCAGTTCGAACAAGAGATGGTGACGCTCTATCCGTATGTCGATCCCAGCATCGTCCGCGCTATGGTCGGCCGCCACGGACGGCTCGCCGTGCAGTTGCTGCAGTCAGGCGATGTGGGAAAGCATTTCGGTGCGTGCCTCACCGCAGTCGAGATCGAACATTTGTGCCGCCACGAATGGGCTCAGACTGCGGAGGACGTGTTGTACCGGCGCACGAAGTGCGGCGTACACATGACATCCGAGCAGCGCAGTGAAGTGGAACGCTACATCGCGGACAACCATTTCGAGGCGGTGCAACCGAGTGCCGGCGCAGCGGGCGCGCGTCGGCACTCGTGACTTTGAAGTTATCGAGCGCGCTGCCGAGTTCGCGCAATCGCCCGAGTTCTAGAAATCGTTAAGCGTGCACCCCTACGGTCGCGATCGCCGAGCACAGTGCCGCAGTCACATCCACGGTTTTCGCGTTCCCGCCTAAGTCCGGCGTAAACACGTGCTTGGCCGTCACTTGCTCGATCGCCGCGATCAGCAACGCTGCCGCTTTCTTCTCGCCGAGATGATCGAGCATCATGGCCGCCGACCAGAACGTACCGATCGGATTGGCAACGCCCTTGCCGGCGATGTCGAACGCCGAGCCGTGAATCGGCTCGAACATGGACGGATACTTCCGCTCGGGGTTCAGATTAGCAGTCGGCGCGATGCCGAGACTGCCCGACAGCGCGGCCGCAAGGTCGCTCAAGATATCGGCGTGCAGATTGGTGGCGACCATCACGTCCAAGGTCTGCGGCTTGATCACCATCCGCATGGTTGCGGCATCGACGAGCATCTTGTCGGTCGTGACATCCGGAAATTCTTTCGCCACTTCGTAGAAGATCTCATCCCACATCACCATCCCGTGTTTCTGCGCGTTCGACTTGGTGATCAACGTCAGCAGCTTGCGCGGACGCGATCGCGCCAGTGCGAAGGCGAAGCGGAAAATGCGAGTGACGCCGACACGCGTGAAGATCGCCGTCTCGGTGCCGACTTCTTCGGGGTGGCCGCGGTGTGCGCGCCCGCCATGTCCTGCGTATTCGCCTTCGCTGTT
>JBBRGM010000330.1:0-5491 GCA_038240725.1 Burkholderiales bacterium
TTCATCGAGCGCGTTTGGCAATGGAAGCAGCAATCCGGCAGCACCATCACGCAGCAGATGCGACGACTGGGTGCGTCGGCGAACTGGGGCTATTCATCCACAGACGGATTGAACAGCGGCTACTTCACGATGGACGCGCGCATGTCGCAAACGGTCATCGAAGTATTCGTCCGCCTCCACGAAGAAGGTTTGATCTATCGCGGCAAGCGGCTGGTCAACTGGGATCCTGTGCTCGGCACCGCGGTCTCCGATCTCGAGGTCGATAGCGAAGAAGAAGACGGCAAGCTTTGGGAGATTCGTTATCCCTTTGCCGACGGAACAGGTGCCCTAGTCGTTGCGACGACGCGCCCGGAAACCATGCTTGGCGACGCCGCGATCGCAGTGCATCCTGATGACGATCGCTATCGTGCGCTGGTGGGAAAGCAAGTATTGCTGCCACTTAGCGGACGGACAATTCCAGTGATCGCGGATACATACGTCGATCCCGCGTTCGGTACCGGCTGCGTAAAGATCACACCGACGCATGACTTCAACGACTATCAGGTCGGGATGCGCCACGGTCTTCCGCTGATCAACATCTTGACCTTGGATGCGCGTATCAATGACGAAGCGCCGGCAGCGTATCGCGGACTCGATCGCTTCGAGGCGAAAAAACGCGTGCTTGCAGACCTCGAAAGCCAGGGACTGCTGGTATCGGAAAAGCCGCACAAGCTGAAGGTACCGCGCTCCGGCCGCACCGGCGTAATCGTCGAGCCGATGCTAACCGACCAGTGGTTCGTGCAGACCGAGACGCTCGCAGCGCGCGCGCTGGATGCAGTCGCGCAAGGCGAAGTGAAGTTCTATCCCGAACACTGGACCACCACCTATAACCACTGGTTGGAAAACATCCAGGACTGGTGCATCTCGCGCCAACTCTGGTGGGGACATCAGATTCCCGCGTGGTATGACGACAGCGGCAACATCTACGTCGCGCGAACGCAGGAGGAAGCGCAGGCGCAAGCGCGCGCCAAAGGCTACACCGGCCAACTCAGGCGCGACGAAGATGTCCTGGACACCTGGTTCTCGTCTGCGCTCGTGCCGTTCACCTCGCTGGGCTGGCCGGAAAAAACCCGCGACCTGGAATTGTTCCTGCCGTCATCCGTGCTGGTCACCGGCTTCGACATCATTTTCTTCTGGGTCGCGCGGATGATCATGATGACCTTGCACTTCACCGGCAAGGTGCCGTTTCGCGATGTCTACATCAATGCCCTGGTGCGGGATGCAGAAGGGCAAAAAATGTCGAAATCGAAGGGGAACACGCTCGACCCCATCGATCTGATCGACGGCATATCGCTGCCCGATCTGGTGGAGAAGTCGACCGTCGGATTGCTGCGCGCGGAACATCGCGAGAAGATCGAACGCTACGTGCGCAAAAACTTTCCCGATGGCATACCGGCGTTCGGGGCCGATGCGCTGCGATTTACGTTCGCGTCGCTGGCAACATTCGCGCGAACGCTCAACTTCGATCTCAGCCGCTGCGAGGGCTATCGCAATTTCTGCAACAAGCTGTGGAACGCAACCCGTTTCGTGCTGATGAATACCGAAGACCAGGATTGCGGACTCGACGCGAGCCAGCCAGTGGAACTATCGTTCGTCGATCGCTGGATGATCAGCCGCCTGCAGGAAGCAGAAGCCGCCGTCGAGGCTGCATTCAAAGATTATCGCTTCGATCTCGCCGCGCGCGCTATCTACGAGCTGGTCTGGGATGAATACTGCGACTGGTATGTGGAGCTGACCAAGGTGCAATTGCAGTCGGGGACGGCGGCGCAACAGCGCGGTACACGTCGGACGCTGGTCAAGGTACTGGATGCGATTTTGCGTCTGGCGCATCCGATCATTCCGTTCATCACCGAAGAATTGTGGCAACGCGTAAGCCCGCTTTCCGGCAACACGGGCGAGAGCATCATGCTGCAACCGTATCCGATCGCCGAGGCGAGTAAGCTAGATCCGGACGCGACGCGACGCGTCACACTGCTGAAGGAACTGACGATCGCGTGTCGCACTATCCGCAGCGAAATGAACGTGTCGCCCGCGCAAAGAATGCCGTTACTCGCCGTCGGCAATCGCACTGAGCTGGAGCTGTTCTTCCCCTACATGCAGGCGCTGGCGCGACTGTCCGCCGCATCAGCCGTAGACGCGTTGCCCGATACGGATTTTCCCGCAATGGTCGTCGGAGATACCCGCCTCATGCTCGAAATCAAGATCGATCTAGCGGCGGAGAAGGCTCGGCTCATCAAAGAAATCCTGCGCATCGATGGCGAAGCGGGACGAGCGCGCACCAAGCTTTCCAACCCGAATTTCGTCGATCGCGCGCCTGCGGAGGTCGTTGCGCAAGAACGGGAACGGCTGGCAAATTTCGAAGCGACTCTGGAAAAACTGCGCACGCAACTCGAGCAGATCAAGCGTAAAGACAATTGAGCAAAGTTCGTGTGGCATCCTCATCTTAGTAACTCGCGCGGTGATCGTGGTCGAGTTCCACTTCTGCCTTTAGGTTTCGCGTGCACAGGGTGCAGCGGTAGAGCGTTGACCGGCATCGGCTGTGTCCGGTAGCGTGAATCCGCAACCAGCGAGCTCGGTGCATCGGCGGCGAAATTCTATATCGCCCGTCGGCAGCCGGTGAGGCTGCCGGTTCGCATTCGCGCGGCGCCTGCCCTGCGCGCCCTCAGACACCGCAATTTCAGGATCTTTTTCATGGGCCAGGGCGCGTCCATGGTGGGGACCTGGATACAATCCATCGCGCAAAGCTGGCTCGTATATCGATTGACCGGCTCGCCATTCCTTCTCGGCGTCACGACTTTCGCAAGTCAGTTCCCAGTTCTTCTGCTGGCGCCCATATCCGGATTTCTGAGCGATCATTTCGATCGCAAGCGCATGCTGGTGATCACGCAGAGTCTGCTGATGCTGCAGGCTTGCACGCTTGCGATTCTCACCTTGAGCGGCGTCGTACAGGTCTGGCACATCATTGCGTTAGCGCTTTTCTATGGCGCAGTAATGGGCTTCGACACACCGGTTCGGCAGTCGCTGCTGGTAGAGCTCGTCGCCGACAGAGCCGATCTGCCGAACGCAATCGCGTTGAATTCGTTGCTGATGAATTCGAGCCGCTTGATCGGCCCATCCATCGCCGGCCTGTTACTTACTCTGGTCAGCGAGGGCGTCTGCTTTGCCATCAATGGCGCCAGCTATGTCGCGATCATCGCAGCAGTGACGACGCTGCGCGTCGTGAAACGTATCGCGGTGCAGGCACGCGGCGGACTGCGGCAAGGCGTGCTCGAGGGTCTACGTTATGCCTGGAGCAGTCTGCCGATCCGCATGCTGCTGCCTCTGGTTGCGCTGGTCAGCTTGACCGCATCGCCATACGTCACGTTGATGCCGGTTATCGTCAGGCAAGTTTTGGGCGGCGGACCGCAGACCCTTGGTTTCCTCGTCGGCGCCGCGGGATTCGGTGCGTTGACAGGAACAGTGTGGCTGGCAACGCGCAGGACCGTGCGCGGTCTCGGTGCACTAATGCCGTGTGCAGCCGCTGCAGCGGGCGCGGCTTTGATACTGGTGTCTTTTTCAAAGCTGCTTTGGATTTCGCTGCCGCTGATGACGGTCGTGGGATTCGGCATCATCGTCACGGCGGCTTCAGCCAATACTATTTTGCAGACCATCGTCGATGAAGACAAGCGTGGGCGCGTGATGAGCCTCTACACCATGGCCTTTCTCGGTATCTCTCCGATCGGCGCGCTTACGGCCGGCAGTCTGGCAACGCACATCGGCGCACCGCACACGCTGCTGGTCGGCGGGATCTTGTGCGTGCTCGGGTCTTTGCTTTTTATGCGACTGCTGCCGCTGTTTCGCGGCGGGCTCCGGCCGGTATACGAGCGGCTCGGGATAGCAACGGAATAGCTTGGCGTTACGCCGTTCCGCAGAACCGTATCGTCAGCAGATAACGAATGCAATGCGCGCGCTGTACGAGCGCTCGATCAACCAAAAAAAACGGGCGCCAGTTAGGCGCCCGTCTCAGACATTGCTAGTTCTAGTTGTTATTAGAAGCTGTGACGCAGACCGACTGTGGCCGCAAACACGTTCGCGCCCAGGTTGGTCGGCACGCCGAGACCACCAGCAACCGTGTAGAAGTTCAAGTCGTCGTTCTTGATGTACTGACCCATCACGTAGGCCATCGTCTGCTTGGACAGGGTGTGGTAGTAACCCAGGCCAACCGACTTCGCACCAGTGTTGCTCGCGTCGCAACCTGCGCCGTTCGCGCGTTCGCAGTTTGCGTCTTGCGCTTGCATGTACTGCGCACCGACATAACCGGTCGGCAGGTTCCATTTCAAGCCGACGGACCATGCATTGCGTTTGTACTCGTCGATTGCCGCGCCGCCGAGGCCTTCTGCTTCATACTTCAGCTGTTCCCAGTTGGCGAATACGAAGATGTCGCCCAGGGTGTAGCCAATGCCCAGTTGAATACCACGATCTTTCGAGCTCGTTGCGGCGATTGCGCCGGGCGACATGATCGCCAGACCGTACGCGTCAACATGCTTTTCATAGGCGGCCCACACCTGGATCGGAACGACCGGTCCAATGTACTTACCGCCGACGCCCCAAACGTGCGGGTTGGCCTGCGTACCGGGAACGCCGCTGTTCGGAGCGTTGTTCCTAAATGCGCTCAGCGTCGTGTAGGCGCCGAACGTGAAGCCACCCCAATTCGGCGAGTCATACCACACGGTGTGGTCGGTACGACGATAGAATTCGGCGCTTGGGCCGTTCTGGCCATTGCCGACGTCGAACACCTGTCCGTAGCCGGGCGTACCCAGGATGGACAAGTTGCCGCCGATACCGGCTGCGCCATCCAATGGGTCCGCTACGTACATATAGCGCTCGTACAAGTTTTCATTCGTGCCTACCCAGACGCCGCCCCAGCTGTCACCGGTCAAGCCGATATGGCTGTTGCGATTGGTGGATGCGTTCGAAGAGCTCTGGAAATTGGCGGTGAGCTGATAGGCGAAGTCCAATTTCAGCCCGCCACCCAGATCTTCCATCGAGCCGATGGTGATGTTGGAGTAGTTGGTGTTGATGCCGGTCCGGGAGAGACCTTCCTGAGCTGTGGCACCAGTGGCGCGCAAGCTGTTGGCCGCATTCGTGCTGCCGTCACCCGACTTCACGTACGCGGGGCCGGCGTTGATGCTGCCGCTCAATGTTACATCGGCGTATGCGGCTGGTGCTGCAAACGCAGCGCTGACGGCTAGGCCAATCAGTATTCTGTTCATACCATCTCCTTGTTGAGGCTTCTACAGTCCGGGTAAAGATGTGAGCCGCGTCCTCCGCGCCCTACCTCACACTTGGTGCGTGCCTCTCTGGTGCGAGAGGGTGCGGCGATTTTGCCAAAACGCGACGCCGTGCAGCAAGCAAAAGCGTCCCTGAACGGGGAGATAGGCAAATTGTGTTGTGTTTTTGCAACAATGAGCAT
>JBBRGM010000331.1:0-5476 GCA_038240725.1 Burkholderiales bacterium
TACAACCGCAGATTTACGCTGTGACAGCCGTGTCCGGCAACATGCAGGTGCGCAGCACCGCGCGACAACGCAGCGCAGCGATCGCCTGCTATACCGAATCACCGCTGACCTCGCGAACACTGATCACAGCCGTTGAATCACACATCACCGGTTTTCCATCACCGATCAACGACCACCGATCACGGATCACTGGAGTTGAGTCACCGATCACCGCCGTTGAGTCATCGATCACCGATCACCGATCACAGATCACCGCCGTTGAGTCACCGATCACTGTTCCTGGTAGAGCATGCTGAGCCTCGACGCTCTGTGGCCGCTGTGGCTCTTGCTGCTCATCCCGGTTCTCTGGTGGATCGCTCACCGCTCGCGTACCACCCTTGGCCGCCGCCATCTGGTTGTGGCGACCGCGCTGCGGACGCTCGTATTCGCGCTGGTTATCGCGGCCCTGACGCGCCCGGCCTGGCTGACCTCGCCGAACGATATCTCTGTCGTCTACGCGCTCGATGTCTCGCGCAGCGTGGCGCCTGCGTTCGTACAGTCCGCGCTGAGTTGGATACGCAGCGCCAACAGTGAGCAGCATCCGGCGTCGGCGCGCTACGTGGTGTTCGGCGAACGCCCGGTCGTGGTCGACGATGTCGAGCAGATCCTAAAGTTAGCAGTGACCTCCGAGCAGGACGCGGGACGCGGCAGCGTGCAGCAGGGTGCAACCGACATCGAAGCCGCGCTGGACCTCGCGTTGCTGGCAAGCGATCCCGATCAAGTGCGCCGTGTGGTGCTGCTGAGCGATGGCAATCAGACCGAGGGCGATGTCTGGCGCGTGTTGCCGCGGCTCGTGTCCGAGCATGTGCGCGTGTTCGCGTTTCCGGCGGGTGAGCGTGCTCAGCGCGATGCCTGGATCGAAGCGATCGAAGCGCCTCCCGGCGTGCGGCGCGACGAACCGGTCAGTATCGTCGTCCGCGTGGCGAGCCTGGAGCCGGCGCCGGCAACCTTACGTTTACTGACCGACACCGGCGAGCTCGGGCGGCAATCGGTGCAGCTCAAGGCCGGCACCAACGTGCTGTCGTTTCGCGCGCGTTTGCGCCAAAGCGGCGCTGTCGAATTGTCCGCTGAGGTGAAAGCGCAAGGCGACAACGTCACTGAAAACGATCGGCTGCAACAGTCGGTCTGGGTGGGTCCGCGTCCGCGTGTGCTGTACGTCGAAGGTCAGCCGGACAGCGCGCGCTATCTGCGCGATGCGCTCGACAAGGACGGCATGGTCGTCACTACGGTTTCCGGCAACGATGTGCCGACGTCAGCCAAAAGCCTGAGCGCGTACGACGCGGTCATCGTCAGCGACGTGGCACGCACTGCGCTCGACGATCGGCGTTTGCAGGCGCTGGAAAGTTACGTGCGCGACAGCGGCGGCGGTCTGTTGTACGCCGCCGGCGAGACGACGTACGGCCAGCAAGGCTTCACCGGGACGCCGCTCGAGCGGGTGCTGCCGGTAGAGTTCAAAGCGCAGGAGAAGCGCAAGGATCTCGCGCTGGTCGTCTGTCTCGACCGCTCGTACAGCATGAAAGGTCGCAGCATGGAGCTGGCGAAGGCCGCGACCCGCGCCGCCCTCGACGTGCTTGAAGAGCAGCATCAATTCGGCGTCATCGCATTCGATTCTCAGCCGCACGAAACGGTCCCGCTGCAGGCTGTGCGCAGCAAGCGTCGCGCCGAAGATCTCATCGATCGCATTCAGGCGAGCGGTCAAACCAATATTTACCCGGCGCTGGCGACCGCATTTCGCTGGCTGCAGAACGCCCAGGCCAAGAGTCGCCACGTTATTCTTCTGTCGGACGGCGATACGGCACCGGCCGATTTCGAGCGGCTGCTCAAACGCATGCTCGATGCGCGAATCACGGTTTCCACCGTTGCCATCGGCAAAGAGGCGGATCGCGATCTGATGGAGAAGATCGCCGGCTGGGGCAAGGGCCGCGCGTATTACGCGGAAGATCCCTCACAGGTGCCGCAGATGTTCGTCGAGGATACGCAAAACGTTTCTCGCGCGACGCTCATCGAAGAGCCGTTCCACCCCGTGGTGAAGCGCAAGGTTGAGGCGCTGCGCGGGATCGACTTCGCAAAGGCGCCGATGCTGCGCGGATTCGCGAGCATGAAGCTGCACGATGGCGCCGAAGTGTTTCTGCAGTCGGAGTCGGGCGCACCGATTCTGTCGCGCTGGCAGTACGGCCTCGGACGCGCCGCGGTGTTCGCGTCCGACGTGAAGAACCGCTGGGCGGTGGACTGGCTGCAGTGGGAAGGCTATGGCAAATTCTGGGGGCAGCTCGTGCGCGATGTCATGCGGCGGGATACCGGAGAAGATTTGCGCATGAACGTCTCGCGCGAAGGTGCGAAAGCGCGCGTGTCTCTGCAGGCGCAAACCCCGGCCGGCGGCTGGCAGAACAAGCTCGCGCCCGTAGTGCGCTTGACGCGTCCGGGCGGAGGCGCGGAGCTGCTCGCGTTACGGCAAACGGCGCCTGGGCTCTACAGCACGGTTGTGCCGCTCGGTAGCGCAACCAGCGCGCCGTTCGCTTTCGAATTGCAACCGAGCGGTGGGATCGCTGCCGAGGGGGCTCGTCGCGCTGGGGTGCAACGTATTTATTACCCCTATCCGGACGAATACCGAACTGCAGCACCGAATATAGCGCTGCTGCGTTCGCTTGCCGAGCAAACCGGCGGCAAACTGGCGCCGGCTACAGCGGAGATCTTCGCGCCCGGCGCCGATCGCGGACGCCGGCATCAGTCGCTTTGGCAATGGTTTGCGCTTGCCGCATTGATTCTCTATGTCTTCGACATTGCGCTGCGGCGCGCGCCGCTCATTCGGCGTTGGCTCGATCGAGCTTAATTTCTTCTTGCCGGGCTTGACTCACTTGACTCCCCCGCCTGCTACAGGGTAGTTTCATACGGAAATAGGATTCGTACGACGTCTAATCACCGAGGAGTGTTCGTTTGAGCACCTTGCCCGTGGTGGTGGTCGGGTTCCTCCTTGGCATGCTGCACGCCACTGACGCCGATCATGTCATCGCAGTCACCACCATCGTTACCCGCCAGCGCAACGTCAAGAGTGCCGCGTCCATCGGCGTACTTTGGGGGCTCGGGCATACGCTGACCGTGTTCCTGGTCGGCGGCGCGATCATCCTGTTCAGTATCGTCATCCCGCCGCGTATCGGTCTGGCGATGGAATTCGGCGTCGCGTTGATGCTGATCGTGCTCGGTATCTTTACGTTGAGCGGGGTGAGCCGCTGGGTCCGGTCGAATTTCTTTCCGGCGCCCGATGGCAGTTTTCCCGGTCACTTCCACAACGCCGGCGGCGATGTCCCCGCGCATCTGCACATTCACGCGCACGGCGACTACGCGCATAGCCATACGCACGGTCATGGGGAGAGCGATCACGGCCACGCGGAAACGCAAACGCCGCAGGCTTGGCTCGATCGCAGACTGACGCGGCTATCGTCGTATCAGTCGCTGCGGCCGCTCGCGATCGGCATCGTGCATGGGCTGGCCGGCTCCGCTGCGGTCGCGCTATTGATCCTCGCGCAGATCCGGTCGCCGCTCTGGGGCCTCGCGTATTTGCTTTTGTTCGGCGTCGGCACAATTGCCGGGATGATGCTGATCACCTCCGCGATCGCGCTGCCATTCGCCTACAGCCTGAAGCGGCTGCCGCATCTCAACGTCTGGATGCGCCTGGCGGCGGGCCTCATCAGCCTTGCCTTCGGGTTCTATCTCGCCTACCAGATCGGTTTCGTCGATGGTTTGTTTACCGCGCACCCACAGTGGACGCCGTCGTAAGCTACCGACCGCGCGCGGTCGTATGAAGACTTTTCCATTTGGTAGGCGTAGTGCTTAGTTTTCCGAGACCTGCGCGTGGCGCAACGCAACGTTGACGCAGCGCGCAGGAAAGCTTAGATTGCGCGCGATGTCATCACTCGTGGACGCCCCTCGCACTGCCACCCGCTTCGGTTTCAAACGAGCCGCTCTCGCTTTGCTACTGGTCTGTCTGGTCGCTGTTGCCGCCATTGCTGTCGTGCGCGAAATGCGGCGCGCGCCGGCCCCATCGCAAGCACAATTAGCCGGCGGCGCGTTCACCGGCAATCAGGAACGTCCTGCCGTCAGTGCTGCAGAAGAGACCTACGCGAACGCGTTGTGGCCGATTCACGAGCGCGTGAAAGCCAGCGCGGTCAACATGACTTACGCCGGCTTGTCGTACAAGATGCGCGATCTCGATGCCGCGGGGGTCAAGGCGAAAGTCGTACCGCTGACCAAAGTATTTCGCGATGCGCAGGCCGAAGCCGCTCGCATCGCCGTTCCCCAACCGCTCAAGCAGCAGCAGATCGTTTATCTGCATGCGCTCAAATCCTATGAGAACGCCTCGATCGAGATGGCGCTTCTTGCCCGCGACGGTAAAGACCAACACCTGGTAGATGCACAGAAGCTGAGCTATGCCGCGTCCGAAGATCTGCTGCGTGTCGGCGATGTGCTTTGGCCCGGGGAATTCAAACCGAATTGAACAACGCGGTACGTCGTGTCCCATGTCGGCACGCGATCGCATCAGTGAGTCGTAAGTAGCAGCGAAGCTGGAGTTCGCACCAGGCCGTGCGAATCGAATGTGGTGTGTTTTACAACAACTGATGGGGGGTAAGAAATGAAGAAGTTCGCGGGAGCATTGGCAGCCATTGCCTTGGTAGGAGCCGGTGCGTTGAGCGCCGGCGCCGCCCAGGCGCAGAATTGCTCGGCTTGGCTGGTCGAGAGCAGTCGTTTCATGGGCGTGCCGTTCGGCGCCTTCATGCCGGATCGCGCTTTCGTGCCGGGCAGCACACAGGCATCGAACAACATCAACACGGTGGACTTGCCGGTCAACGTCGGCGTCATCAAGTGCGGAAAAGAACTGATTCTGTACGACTCCGGCTGGAAGCAGCAGGAATACCTGAAGATGACCGGCTCTGCGCATTGGGCACCGTTGCCCGATCAGATCAAGACGCTGGGCTTCGACGCGAAAGACGTAACCAAAATCATCGTCGGTCACGGTCACTGGGATCATGCTGGACAGCTGTCGGACTTCCCGAACGCTGTTCTCTACATCCAGCGTGAAGAGCTGAAGGGCATCGAATGGGCCCTCAACTATCCCGAGCCGCACATTCGCGCCGTCAACACCGACAAGGGCGGTTGCATGCGCACGCCGGCTTGCGGCTACACACCTAAGACGCTCGACGAAATCTACGGCAAAGTCCTCTCGGGCAAAGCTGTAATCGTCGATGGCGAAATGGAAGTGTTGCCGGGCGTCAAGATTCACCCCGCGTTCCGTGCGCATACGGCCGGCTCGCAACTGCTGGAAGTACCGACCAGCATCGGCAAGCTGGTGTTCGGTTCGGACGCCTACTCGTCCTGGGAAGGCATGCGCGATTGGATGATCGCGAATCCGCAGCAAACGGATACCGTGCAGCAGTTCCTGGCC
>JBBRGM010000332.1:0-5475 GCA_038240725.1 Burkholderiales bacterium
GTGATTCAACGGCTGTGATCAGTGTTCGCGAGGTCAGCGGTGATTCGGTATAGCAGGCGATCGCTGCGCTGCGTTGTCGCGCGGTGCTGCGCACCTGCATGTTGCCGGACACGGCTGTCACAGCGTAAATCTGCGGTTGTAGGTCCACCACTCGAACGCGAGCAGCAAAGCGGCGATCACTAGCAACGTAGTCCAGGGTGCAGCGGCGATTCGCGCCGTCGCGTTCGCGCTCGGCGGCGATGGCGGGCGCGCCGCAAGTGCGCTGTCGTTTACGCGCGTGACATGCGGATCGAGTACGTTTGCTGCCATGCGCACTCTGCGATCGGCGGCGAAGCCGGTGTAGAAGCCGGGTTGTGCGGCTTCGATGAGCGTCGCGCCGGGAACTTGGCGCGTCGCGACTTTTTCGCCGCTGAGATCGAGCACGCGCGCATCGGCGAGCGGCAGCTCGATCAGTCCCAGTCCGGCTTGCAGCGCGAGCGGCTCGCCGGTCATCCAGTTGATCGCGTTGTTGAGAAATACCGGAAACGCGGACTGCAGCGGCAAATTGGAATCTTCCAGCGCGAACGCGACTTCGATCCAGCGCGGACCTGATGCGGAGGCGAGAATCAACGGCCGCCGGCTTGCATCGGTCGCGATGACGCTGGCGTGGGCGCCGTCGCGAATCGCGAGTGCGCGTTGTGCGAGAACGTCGCGCAACGACAAGCTATCGGTGATCGGATGACTATTGCTCCACGCCGACACCGTCGTCTCGCCGGTATCGCCCGTGGGCCGCGGCAGCCAATCGACACGCGATGGCCGGAACAGCAGTGCCGGCGCATTCGGCATTTCACGCGGCGCGTAGCGATCGAAAACCCAGGCGTCGATTCCCGTCCGCGCCGAAAATCGCTGCGGCGTCATGACCGTCAGCTCGACGCGCGGCAGCAAACGCAGGGATCGCTCGAGCGCGGGATTGCCGGCAGTTACCAAGGCGATGTGGATCGCGCGCCGGTTCGGCAGAAATGAGAATGCGACATCGTCGATCGGCAATGCGTCGTAAGCGGTCGTGATGGAGGCGCGCAACGGTCCGCCGGAAAACCGCGAAACGTCGACGACCAGGTTGGCGGCCCCGTTACTCGGCACATCGACCACGCGGGTTAATGGTGGCGATCCAGCGCCGGCGATTTGCAGCTCGGTTTTTTTGCCGGCGGCAGACGCGTTCGACAACTCGACATAGGCTTCCTGGCGACGCGCATCGCCCGGAATCGGGCGCACGTCGAAAGCCGTGATGCCGACGTTGTCGGCGATTTGAAATACGGAAACCATCTCGACTTTCGCGCCCGGCTCGACACCTGCCACCCCGTCGGTTACCAACACGGTGCGTACCTGCGCAACGCCGCCGGCAACGATGTCAGTAAATACCGGCGTACCGCCCGGCACGACATGCAGGCGTTCGAGCGTCGTCAGCGCCGCGTCTCTCGTTTCGAATCGCGGCGAGGCAATCGTGCGCTGCGTATCCGCCACCAGATAGCGGCTTTCCGGGCCGCCACTATTGATCGCCTCACGCGCTCGTTCCAGCGCGTGGTCGAATCGCCGTTTGCCGTCGCTCGTGAGCGCACCGAGCGTGGTGGAATCATCGACCACGACCGCGACCTGCTGTGCTTGCCCGCCGAAGCCCGCAAGCTGCGGGCGCGTGAGCGCAAGTGCCACGCAGAGCGCGATCGACAGCGCGAGCAGCAGCGACATCCACCAGCGCAACCGGTCGGGCACGCGTTTGCGGCTGCTCAACACGCGACGCCAGATCAGCGTCGATGCCACCAGCAATCGACGCGGCGAAGGCTTGAGCAGATAGAGCAGCACCACTGCCGCTGCACTAGCGGCAAGAATCCACCATGCTGCAGTCGACGACAACGCAAGTGCGCTCATCGCAGCAGGCCTTCCGCCCGCAGCATCTTCAGAATGAGATCTTCGAATGGCATATCGGTAGCCGCGCGGACGTACGACCAACCGTATTTGCGGCAGTACGCTTCGATCTCGCCGGCATGACGGCGAAACGTTTCGCGATAGGCGTCGAGCAGCGCGGGCGTGACTTCGAGCTCGGTCGCTACCCCGTCTTCGGAATCGACGACGATCACTTCTTCGGGCAATTGCGGATCGCGATCTTCCGGGCTGATCGCGTGGATCGCGATGACATCGTGACGAAAGCGCCGCAGTATTGCAAAGGCGGGCTCGATGCCCTCCGGATCGAGAAAATCGGAAACGATCACGGCGACACCGCGCGTGCGAGGCGATCCGAAAAATCGGCGCACGGTTGCGTTCAGACTCGTGCGTCCATCAGGCAAGATGCTTTCGAGAAATCGAAACGCGAGCGGCGCCTGATTCTTCCCGCGCCGGGTCGGCAGCGCCTGCACCATGCCATCGGCGAACGCCACCAGATTTACCCGGTCGTGATTGAGCAGCGCGACGTACGCGAGCGCGCCGGCGATCTTCCGCGCGTAATCGATCTTCGCCGGTTCGCCGAACTTCATCGACGCACTCGCATCGATGAACAAGTAGATCGGCAGATCGGCCTCTTCCTCGAACAGCTTGAGGACCAGCCGATCCATGCGCAAGTAGATGCCCCAGTCGATGTGCCGGATGTCATCGCCGCTGCTGTACGGGCGGAAATCGCTGAACACCATGCCGTTGCCGACCCGGCGCGACCGATGAACGCCCTTGAGCTGCCCATGCACCGGCCGGCGCGTAACCATGCTCAATACTTCGAGCTTGCGCAGGAGATCTTCGTTCAGTAAGGGCATCGCTAGGGGCTAGGGACTGGGGGCCAGGGACTGGGGCGCGGTGTTTGTACGATGAAATGTGCGGTGTAATGCCAATAAAAAGATGCGGCGCGAAGCGCCTCAATCCCTAGCCCCTAGACCCGAGCCTCTAGCCCCTGCGCGGCGTGCTCGCTAAGCTTATTGCGCATCGACTACGCGCTGCAAAATGTCGCCTAATATTGAATCCGAATCGACGCGCTCAGCCTCCGCATCGAAGTTGAGCAGCAGACGATGGCGCAGCGCGTTTAACGCGACGGCACGAATGTCTGCCGTCGATACGTAGAGTCGATCGTTCAGCAGTGCGTTGACTTTGGCGCCGAGGATGAGCGCTTGCGTGCCGCGTGGGCTCGACCCGAACCGGACGAAGCGTTTGGTCATCGCCGTGGCGAGCTCGCTTTCCGGATGCGTTGCCAGAGTCAGGCGAATGGCATAGTCCTGTACCGGCTGCGCCACCGGCACCGAGCGCGCAGTTTCGCGCATTTCCAGGATCTCGCCTTGACCGAGCACACGCTCGACTTGCGGATCTTGCTGGCGCGTCGTGCGATCGAGAATTTCGCCGAGCCCCGCAGCGCTCGGAAAGCCGAGCTTGAGCTTGAAGAAAAACCGGTCGAGCTGCGCTTCGGGCAGCGGATAGGTGCCTTCCATCTCCAGCGGATTCATCGTGGCGAGCACGAAGAACGGCTGCTGCAGCGGGTGCGTTTGTCCGCCGGCGGACACGCTGTTCTCCTGCATCGCTTCGAGCAGCGCAGACTGCGTCTTCGGCGTCGCACGGTTGATCTCATCGGCCAGTACCAGGTTGGCGAAGATCGGACCGTGCTGGAATTCGAGCGATTTCTTGCCGGCCTCGGTCTCGCGAACGATGTTCGAGCCGATGATGTCGCCGGGCATCAGATCGGGCGTGAATTGAATCCGCGAGAACTTCAGATGCAGCACGTCGGCCAAGGTTTGTACGAGCTTGGTTTTGCCGATACCGGGAATGCCTTCCAGCAGCACGTGCCCGCGCGCCAACAGACAGGTCATGATGCCGACGATGTTGTCTTCATTGCCGACGATGATCCGCGAGACTTCATCGCGCACGATGCGAAAGTTGCGGCGGAATGCCTCGACCTGGCTGTCTACGGCGTCGATCATCGTGGCGGGTCCTGGCGCAGCTGCATGAAATAGTCCTTTACGATTTGCCGGTGGCGTACGGCGACGCCTTCCGGCGCGGTGGATTGCGCTTCTGCAAACGTGCCGCGCGCGGCAACGTTCTGCGTTTCGAGCATCGACTTCTGCTCCTTGCTTTCGGCATAAAACCAGGTCTTCGACTTATTTTCTTCGTCGCTTTGATTCTCGTTGGGCATCGCTTCTCTTCTGAGCTGCACTTCGAGTCGCGTCGTTTTTTTCCCCAGCACCGGATCGGACGGCGCGTCGCCGAGCGCTGAGCCGGCTTTGGTGCCTTCCTGCTGTTGCGATGCCTGGTTTGCCTTGGCGACAGCGGCCTGCCGGTACATCGTGCCGCCGGGCATGTTGGTCTTGCCGGCCTCCGGGGAAGGCGTCGCCATCTGCGCGGCCTGCTGGCCGAAGCGTCCAGCGGATAGCGCCGAGCGCTGAGCGACGGCGAGCTGCAGTTGCTGCAGCGACTGCGAAGCTTGATTGACGTTCTTCTGCACGTCGAGCTGTTCGGCGATCTTGTTCAAGCGATCGACGGCTTCTTTGGCGGCCGCGGCTGAGGGCTCACGCTGCTGCGATTCGTCGCCGGCACGGCCGGCCCCGATCTTCATCACTGCTTCCAGATTTTTGTTCTTCGGCGCCGTGTCCGTCGGGCCGGCTTCTGCAGGTTTGCCGGCGGCGTCCTTCGCCGCCATATTCCGCATAAGATCGGCCGCTCTACGAGCATCGCCTTCCTGCAGCGCATCGGCTACCGCGTCGAGCTTCTTATTGCCGCGCAGTTTTTCCGAGAGCTGATAGAGTCCTTCGCGGGTCGAAGCAGCTTGCAGATTGCGCTGCTCGAGCGCTTGCTGAGCGGCGGCAAGGGCGCGCTGCTTTTCTTCGTCGGTCGCCTGCCGTCGATCCAGCGTGTTCAACGCCTCCTCGAGCTTGGCCGCCGTCTGCACATCGTCGTCCTTGACCTCGACCGCCAGCTGGCGAAGCTGCTGTACTTGCCGCGCTTCCGACGCGGACAGTCCGCTGTCGATTTGCGCCACGGCGTCCGACAGGTGCGCCAATGGCGGCGCGAACCAGGCGATCGCCAATAGCGCAACGGACAGCGCGCCGGCCGCGAGCGTGGAGCGCTGCAGCCGGATCGGCAGCAGACGAGCGGGATCGAGCGCGCGCGCCGAGTTCGCCGCCCGCGCGATCTGCGCAGCAGTCCACGCAGACGCATTCGGATGCTGGATGAACCAGTACGCGGTCTTCAGCTCATCGTGCAACCCGGCGCGCTGATCGGCCTCGAATGCAGCGCGCGTCAGCGTCGCACGCGTAGCAAAACGGTTGCGCACCAGCAGAAACACGCCTGCCGCGCCGAGCAGGAAAGCGATCAAGATCGCCAACGCCGTCAGCGCGGGACCTTCACTGCCGAGGAGCACGAGCACACGCCAAAGCAGCAAGCCGACCGCGACCAGTCCGATCAGCACGCAGGCATCGTAGACCGCTCGGTGCATCAGCAAACGGCGACGCACTCGGCCCAGCGCATGCAGAATAA
>JBBRGM010000333.1:0-5473 GCA_038240725.1 Burkholderiales bacterium
CTCCGGCATGCAACGACATAGAAATTGTTCGCGCACCGTTTGGCGGTTCGACAGCGAATTTCTGACTCAGGGCACTAATTACTGGAGATCGATGCGATGAGCGAACAGGTGCTCGCAGGGCGCTGCGCGTTGGTGACCGGCGCGTTCAGCGGACTCGGACGCCACTTCGCCGCGACGTTGGCGAACGCAGGCGCCGCGGTCGGATTGGTCGGCCGGCGCGTGAAGGAAGGCGAGATCCTCGCCGAAGAAATTCGCTCCCGCGGTGGCCGCGCGCATGTCGCGGCGATGGATGTGATGGATGCTGCGAGCGTTGCTGGCGCAGTAGCAGCAGTCACGGAAGCGCTCGGTCCGATACGCGTGCTGGTCAATAACGCAGGCGTTGCCGTGAGCAAACCCTTTCTCGACGTCACGGAAGCGGACTGGAACGGCGTCGTCGACGTCAATCTCAGCGGCGCCTGGCGCGTGGGGCAAACCGTCGCACGCCACATGAAGCAGCATGGTCAAGGCGGGAGCATCATCAACGTCGCATCGATCACTGGACTGCGCGTTGCGGGTTCGATCTCGGCGTACGCGGCGTCGAAAGCGGGCCTGATCCAGCTCACCAAAGCGATGGCGCTCGAGCTCGCGCGCTACGACATTCGCGTCAATGCAATCGCGCCAGGGTACATCGAGACCGATCTCAATCGTGCGTTCTTCCAGTCCGAGCCGGGGCAAGCGTTGATCAAGCGAATCGCGCAACGGCGTTTGGGTAAACCGCAGTATCTCGACGGCCCATTGTTGCTGCTGGCGTCCGACGCATCCGAGTTCATGACCGGGTCGGTGCTCGTGGTTGATGGCGGTCATCTGGTCAGCTCGTTATAGCGAACGATCGCGCTTATCCCGCGCTGCCGGCGCAGTGAAAGTTTCGCGTAGACTGGCCGGCCTCTTGTGCGCGGTCGCTGGTGAGATGACCTCGCGATCGCACGGAAACGTCGGCGCAGCGAACCCTGCTTTGAGTCTGCCGCTGCCTTGAGGCACAATTTATAGATTCCGTATCCGAGGCAGCCGTGAGCTACTTCAATCTGTACAGCCATAACTTCATCCGCGCCGCGGTGGCGATCCCCGAGGTGCGCGTCGCCGATCCCGCGTTCAACGCGCAGCAGACGCTCGACCTGATGCGAAAAGCGGTGGAGCGACGTGCGGCTTTAGCGGTGTTTCCGGAGCTCGGGCTGTCGGCTTATTCCTGCGAAGATTTGTTCCATCAGCAGGCGCTGCTCGATGCCGCGCAAGCAGCGCTGCGCCAGGTGCTGTCCGAGTCCGCAGAGCTGCCGCTCGTTGCAACGGTGGGATTGCCGTTGCAGATCGACGGGCTGTTGTATAACTGTGCCGCGGTGATTTCGCGCGGCCGCATTCTCGGCGTCGTGCCGAAAACCTATCTGCCGAACTATCGCGAGTACTACGAGCTGCGCCAATTCACGCCGGGCGATTACTGTTTGCGCGAAACGGTGTCCGTGGCCGGCCAGCACGACGTTCCGTTCGGAACGCGCCTGTTGTTTCGTGCGGACGAGCAACCGCTGCTGACGTTGTTCATCGAGATCTGCGAGGACTTGTGGAGCCCGATCCCGCCGTCGTCGTTTGCATCGCTGGCCGGTGCGACGGTGCTGATCAATCTTTCCGCGTCGAACATCACCGTCGGTAAAGACGAATATCGGCGGCGGCTGGTATCCAATCAATCCGGCCGCTCGATCGCTGCCTACATTTACTGCGCAGCGGGTTACGGCGAATCTACCACCGACATGGCGTGGGATGGCCACGGCATGATCTTCGAAAACGGCTCGCGCGTAACCGAGAGCAAACGGTTCCAGTATCAGTCGCATTTAGCGACCGGCGATATCGATCTGGATCGCATCAACCAGGATCGGATGCGCACCAACAATTTCGGACAATCCGTGGGCCGGCACGCCAAAGCCATCGCCGACTTCAAGGTCGTGCCGTTTACCTTGGATACGCCGGCGGATGTCGAGCTGCCGCTGGAACGTAGTTACGAGCGTTTTCCGTATGTGCCGTCCGATCCGCTGACCCGCGACGAACGTTGTCACGAAGTCTATGAGATTCAGGTGCAGGGATTGGTCAAGCGCCTGAACGCGATGAACGTGAAGAAAGTAGTCATCGGTATTTCCGGAGGTCTCGACTCGACGCAGGCGATGATCGTTTGCGCGCGCGCGATGGACGTGATGAAGCTGCCGCGCAAAAATATTCTCGGTTACACCATGCCCGGCTTTGCCACCAGCGAGCGCACGCTCGATCAATCGCGCCGGCTGATGAGCGCCGTCGGCTGTACCGCGCACGAGATCGACATCAAGCCGAGCTGCATGCAGATGTTCAAGGATATCGGCCATCCGTTTGCCGAAGGCAAGCCGGTGCACGACGTCACGTTCGAAAACGTGCAGGCGGGCGAGCGCACCAGCCATCTGTTCCGTCTGGCCAACGTGCACAACGCGCCGGTGATCGGCACCAGCGATTTGTCCGAGGTCGCCTTGGGCTGGTGTACCTACGGCGTCGGCGATCACATGGCGCACTACCACGTGAATGCCAGCGTGCCGAAGACGCTGATCCAGTATCTGATCCGCTATGTCGCACGCACCAATCAATTGGGACCGGAAGTGAGCTCGGTGCTCACCGACGTGCTGGAAACGCCGATCAGCCCCGAGTTGATTCCGGGCAAAAGCGAGCTCGAACCGGGTCAGAGCACCGAAGCGGTGGTCGGTCCGTACGAGCTGCAGGACTTCACGCTCTACTACATCCTGCGCTTCGGTTACTTGCCTTCGAAAGTCGCGTTTCTCGCCTGGTGCGTGTGGCGCGATAAAAAGCGCGGCAACTGGCCCGACATTCCCGATGCGCTGCGCACGCAATACACCATCGGCGACATCAAGAAATGGATGCGCGTGTTCGTGAAGCGCTTCTTTCAATTGTCGCAATACAAACGCAGCGCGATGCCCAACGCACCCAAGGTCGGTTCAGGCGGCTCGCTTTCCCCCCGCAGCGACTATCGAGCGCCGAGCGACAGCGAGGCGACTGCGTGGCTGGCCGATGTCGAGCGTGTGCCGGATAAGAAGCCGAGCTAGCGCCGATCTCTTCAGAGCGAACGCGCCATCGCCGACCAATCCGTGGACGACTGACTCAGCGTGAGAAACACCGGGTATTCCCAGCCGCCGCCGGCGCTGGTAAACACCCAGCTGTTCGGGTAGTGCACCCAGGCGGCCACCAGCATCACCGGGATCAGCGCGAGCGATGCTTGCCGGCCGTATAAGCCGGTAGTGACTGCGATGCTGCCGAGCAGCTCCGCGGTAACCACCGGGTAGACGAGCACGCCGGGAGTGCCGACGGATTCGAAAAATTTGGGGGCGCCCGGCAACGTGAAGACCATGATTTTCAGCAGCGCGTGCGAGATCCACATCGCGCCGAGCGAAATCCACAGTACCAACCCGGCGTAGGCCACGTTGCCGGTTGTGTTCGCGCCAGCGTGGCTGACGTCGGTAACAGATCCATTCATTTCATTCCACTCTAGAAGAACGCCGGGCAGACGCCGCGCGCGTCCTGCCCGACTGGAATTAGGCGGCTTGCACGTTGTCCTGGCTGGTTTCGAACGGCAGACCGTTGACTTCCCAATCGGCCTTGCCGCCTTCGTATACGGTGACGTCGGTGTAGCCCAGCGTGCGCAGGTTGTGGGCGGCCATGTGGCTATTTTGGCAAGCGCGGCTCGCGCAGTAGACGACGATCGCGGCGTTCTTGTTCGGCAACATTGTCGGCGCAAGCTGCTCGACTTGATCGTGCGGGAACAGGCGCGCGCCGGGCAGATGCTGCTGGTCGTAATAGCGCGCGGGCAGTGCTTCGAGCACGACCGGCGGATTGTTCGAGTTGATACTGCGGTTCAGATCAAGGGCGGAAATAGTTTTCGGCATGATTACCTCCATCGGTTAAATTGAAAATACAATAGTTGCGAATGCAATCACATGCTAGTGGAAACAAATTGCAAATACAACTATAATTTCATGTGGAGGGCAAGTTTTGGGAAAATCTCTGGAGAAGCCGAAGGGGTCGGTCTGGGCGTTATTCCTGACCGTTCACTCGGTACTGGTCGAGCAGATCGAGACGCGGCTCGCGGTCGCGGGTCTGCCCTCGTTCGGCTGGTACGACGTGCTGTGGGGCTTGGAGCGCGCGCCCGGACAGCGGCTGCGCATGAGCGAGCTGGCGGACCATGTGGTCCTGTCGCGCAGCAATCTCACGCGGCTGGTCGACCGGCTCGAAGACGCCAAGTTCGTGCGGCGGGAGCGCTCGGCGGAGGATCGCCGCGGCGCCTACGCGGTGCTCACGGCCGAAGGCAAAGCGTTGCGCAAACGCATGTGGCCCGTGTATCAGGCCGCGATTCAGGAGTTATTCGAGGCGCAGGTCAGCGATGAACAATCGCAGACGATGGGGGAAGCGCTGACGCAGGTATTGAATAACGCGCGCGGGTCGACCGACGGCGCCTAACTACCCACACTCAGTGGGCACGTGCGAACCAGCGAGTCGCACACGCCAGGAAATTCGCCAGCGCGCCGCGCGCGACCAACCAGCCGAGTGCAACACCAATCGCGTCCGCCGCCATGTCAGCGTAGGAAAAATCGCGCCAGCCGGTCCAGCCTTGCACGTATTCCAGACCGATGCCGAGCGCGACCAGAGCGGCTGCAATCCAGCGCCGCTCGTTCCATCGCAGATAGGCCTGCGCGAACCAGAACATCAGCGAGCCGTACGCCGCAACGTGCTCGAACTTGTCGCCTTGTTCGACCGGCAGCGTCGGCGGCGACGGGATCAACGACAGGACGATCACCATCGCCACGCCGAACCAGCCGATTGCGATCCAGGCATTGCGCACGCCGCGCTGAGTCATCGCTTCGAATTACCGGGCCGAACCAGCCGGGCGCGCTGCTTCACGACAGTGGCTGCATGACGACTTTCGCGTAAGCCGGCCGCGTGTTGAGCAGGTCGAACCAGCGCTGCACATTCGGCAGCGCGCGCCGCTCGATCGGCAGCGCAAACCAGCGCCAGATCGCGCAGCCCATCGGGATGTCGCCGATCGAGAATGTATCGCCGGCAATGTATTTGCGGTCTTGCAAAAACGTGTCGAGGTAAGTCAGGATCTCGCCGGTTTTCTCGAGCGACTCGGCCGTTTCTTTCGCGTTGCGCTCCGCCGGCGGTGTGCGAACCAGATTCCAGAACAGCGCGCGAAACGTCGGCCAGAACGTGCTCACCATCCAGTCCATCCACATGTCGCCCAGCGCGCGTGTGTCCACGTCTGCCGGCCACAATGTGCCGCCGCCGTGCTTGGCCGCGAGATAGCGCACGATCGCATTCGATTCCCACAACACCAGCGAACCATCTTCAACGGTCGGCACCAGGCCATTCGGATTCATCGCGCGATACTGCGGCGTGTTCACTACGCCGTGTTGCAGTC
>JBBRGM010000334.1:0-5448 GCA_038240725.1 Burkholderiales bacterium
TTCGAAGGTCAGCGCTACGATTGCGGCTCCAAGCTCGGTTATCTCCAGGCGAATGTCATGTACGCATTGAAGCACGCTGAAGTCTCGCAAGACTTCGGCGTATTTCTCGCGGGACTGTGCGGCACCCTGCAACGCTGATGGCGCTGTAGCCGCATGCGCGAAGTCGCCGACGCCTGGAAGGTGCTGCGCCAGGCCGATCTGGTCTGCAGCGAAGCCGATGCAGCCGCTGCCATCCGCCGGGTTGCGCAGGAGATTACCAATGCGATGGCGGGGCGCATGCCGCTGGTGTTGAGCGTGATGGGCGGCGGCGTGGTATTCACCGGCCAGCTGCTGCCGCTGCTGCATTTTCCGTTAGAGTTCGACTACATTCACGTGACTCGCTATCGCGGCGGCATGCAGGGCGGCGCCGTGCAGTGGAAAGTCGAGCCGCGACAGAGCCTTGGCGGCCGCGTGGTGCTGGTGTTGGACGACATCCTCGATGAAGGTCACACCTTAGCGGCGATCCGCGAGCGCATCCTGGCCGAAGGTGCGAGTGCGTTCTACAGCGCGGTGCTGGCGGATAAGGACATCGGCCGCATCAAACCGGTGCGCGCAGACTTCGTCGGCGTCACGGTGCCCGATCGCTACGTCTTCGGATTCGGCATGGACGTCGAGGGCGCCTGGCGCAACCTGCCGGCCATCTACGCGGTCCAAGAATAGCGGTCCAAGAATAAGGGAATCGATGCTCGGCGTAATCGGCGGCACTGGCCTGACCAAGCTGTCCAATCTCGAGGTCACTCGGCGCCAGCTCGTGCGCACGCCGTATGGCGAACCGTCGGGTCCGCTCGTGTTCGGTGTTGTCGCGCAACGCGAGATCGTGTTCCTGGCGCGCCACGGCCATGGCCACACGATTCCGCCGCACCTGGTCAACTACCGGGCAAATTTGTGGGCGATGCATGCGCAGGGCGTCGAGAACGTCGTATCGGTGGCGTCGGTGGGCGGTATTCGCGACGACCTCGGACCGGGGGTGATCGCCGTGCCTGATCAGATCATCGATTACACCTGGGGGCGGCGCTGCACCTTGTACGAAGGCGAGGATCGCTCGGTCGTACACATCGACTTCACGCGGCCGTACTGCGACCAGCTGCGTATGCGGATCCTGGACGCGGCCGCGGGGTGCGGCGAACAGATCATCGCCGGTGGCGTCTACGCGGCTACCCAGGGACCGCGGCTGGAAACGGCGGCAGAGATCAACCGCCTCGAGCGCGATGGCGCCGATATGGTAGGCATGACCGGCATGCCGGAAGCGGCGCTCGCACGCGAAATCGGTCTGTGCTACGCGGCGATCGCGGTCGTCGCAAACCATGCGGCGGGGCGCGGCGAGAGCCGAGATGCCGTCCACATGCAGGATATCAACGCGACCTTGAACGTGGCGCTGTCGCGAGTGCGCCGCATTCTCGAACAGTTGGTGGAGAGCGATGGCAGTTAGAACGGTTTTGCGGATGGGCGACCCGCGGTTGCTCGGGCGCGCGGGCGAGGTGGAGCAGTTCGACACCGCGGAGCTCGGCCAACTGCTCGAAGACATGCACGACACCATGGACGCGCTGAGCGGCGCAGGGCTGGCGGCGCCGCAGATCGGCGTGCCGCTGCGGGTGGTCGTGTTCGGGCTGCAGCGCAACCCGCGCTACCCGGACGCCGAAGAAGTCCCGTACACGGTGCTGATCAACCCGATCATCACGCCGCTGGACGAACGTGACATGGAAGACGGCTGGGAAGGCTGCCTCAGCGTGCCGGGCATGCGTGGGCTGGTGCCACGCTGGCGCGGACTGCGCTACCAGGGTGTCGACCAGTTAGGTGCCGCGATCGATCGCACCGTGACCGGCTTTCACGCCCGCGTGGTGCAGCACGAATGCGATCATCTCGACGGCATTCTCTATCCGATGCGTATTCGCGACCTACGGCAGTTCGGGTTCCACGAAGTCTTATTTCCGGATCAACCGCCGGGCGACGACTGATTCGTGTACCAACAGGTGCGCGGCGACTTACGCGCCGGATCTGTTCACTGCCGCCGGCGCGCGCAGCACCTCGCTGCAACAACGCCCCGATCGTCGCGGCTGATCGTCCCAAGCGGCAAGCGTTGCCGCCTTCTCATGCCGAGCTCGGCAAGCCTTGCCGAGCCGGCTCGCCTGATGTCTCCCTCTGAATTCGACGCGCAGCTCTCGCTGGAAGAGCGTGCGAACGGGTGGCGAGCGCGTTTCTACTCATCTAATCGCGCCGGCGCGCGTCCTGCTAACACGCTACGGCAGTTTCGACTTGCTCGCCTGCGATGCGTTGCGTGCAATGTTGGTCGCGCGCGCCGGTGCATCCACGAGTAAAGTTTTTTCGCAGACATCCGACATTACACGGTGAGTGCGGCACGCATACGCGGTCGCCGCGCCGAGGTAACCATGAGCTTTGCAGCACCTTTGCACTGCAATCCGTTTCGTTCCGTGCGAGCTGTCGTTCGCCCCGCCGGAGGCGCTTCCGATCCCCAAGGCCAATGACTCCTGCCAATCAAAATGCGGTTCAGCGCAAGCTGGCCGCCGCAGTACAGCTCCACAACCGCGGACAGCTCGACGCTGCAGCGCGCGAGTACGAGCGCCTGGTTGCCAGCGCAGGCAAAGCCTGGGAACCGCGTTTTTTGCTCGGTCTGCTGCGCTTCCAGCAAGGTGAGCTCGCCGTGGCGCAGCCTTGGCTCACGGAAGCGACGCAGCTTAACGCTCGCCACGCCGACGCCTGGTATTACCTGGGCGAGACGCTAGCCGGCCAAGGCCAGACGGGAGAGGCGGAGGCCGCTTTCGGCAAAGCCAGCGCGCGGCGTAACCCGCATCCGATGGCGAGCTTTCGACTTGCGGAACTGCTGCAATCCCGCGGCGCTCCGCAGGAAGCGCGCGCGGCCTACGAACGTGCGATTCTGGGCAAAGCGAATTTCCCGGAAGCGCTGAACAACCTCGGACTGCTGCTCAGGGCGGCAGGCGAAACAGATCAAGCCGAGGCGTTGTTCCGCAACGCGCTGCGTCTGCGTAGCGACTTCATCGAAGCGTACATCAATCTTGCGGGAGTGATCGCCGAGGTCCGGGGCGATCACGCGGCGGCGATGTCCACGCTCGAGCTCGGACAGCAGACCTGCCCGCCATCCGCGGAGTTGCATTTCCATTTGGCGGTATTGCAAGCCGCAAGCGGTCAATCCGAAGCTGCGGTGGCTTCGTACGAGCAGGCGCTTGCGCTCAATCCGGATCACGCTTCGGCGTACAACAACGTCGGCGTACTGTTCCTCCAGGAAGGGTTTCCGGACGAAGCACGTGTCTGTTTCGAGCGCGCGGCAAGCCTGGAGCCCGATTTGGCCGAGGCCTACAACAATCTCGGCAACGTATTCACTCAGCTCGAGCAACTCGACGCCGCGCGCGGCGCGTTCGGGCGCGCGCTTGCCCTGCGCCCGACCTTCGCCGAGGCCCATAACGGGCTCGGCATCGCGCTGAGCGAAGGCAACAACGTCCAAGGCGCGGCTGAGCATTTCCGCGCCGCGCTGGAACGCCGAGCGGCATTTCCCGAGGCCAGTGCCAATCTTGCGGCTGCCTTACATGGTTTGGGACGAATGGATGAAGCGCGCGCGCAATACAAGGCCGCGTTGGCCTTGTCGCCCAGCGTGGCACTGCGCATCAAAGCCGCGACCATGCTCCCGGCGATTCCCACATCGCTCGCCCAATTACTGGAGAGTCGCGCACAGCTCGAACAGGGACTGGACGCGCTGCTGGCTGCGGGACTGCAAACGTGCGAGCAGGACCTTCTCAGCTACCCGCTGACGTGCTTCTATCTGGCCTATCACGGCTTGAACGATCGCACGATTCTCGAGAAGAACGCTGCGCTGTACGCGGCGGTATGTCCGTCGTTGCTGTACCGCGCCCCGCACGTGTCTGCGCCGCGCCGTGGCGGCCCCGTTCGCATCGGCTTCGTGTCGCGCTATTTCCACAACCATTCGGTGGGGAATTTCTTCAATCCGATTATCGAGAAACTGGCAGGCGACAGCGCGTTCGAGGTGTATCTGTTCGCGGTCGGGCCGAAAGACGGCCAGGCGCTGGCCTCCGCATTCTCCGGAGCCCGCGAATACGTTCCCGTGTCGCGGCATGCGCTGCAACCGGCGCGCGAAGCGATCGAGCAGCGCGAGCTCGATATTCTGGTGTACGCCGACCTCGGCATGGACCCGTTCACTTACTTCCTCTCGTTTTCGCGACTGGCCGCGCGGCAATCCGTTTTGCAGGGCCACTCGGACACAAGCGGCGTTGCGGCTGTCGACGACTACATCGGCAGCAGGCTGACCGAACCGGCCGACGGACAGGATTACTACAGCGAGCGTCTGGTGTTGCTCGACACGCTGCCGATGGTGCTGCGGGAATACGCCGCTGCGACCGCGCTTACAACGCGTGAAGCGCTGGGACTGCCGGTGCGCGGGCCGCTGTATTTGTGTCCAATGAAGCTGCATAAGATTCATCCCGATATGGACGAGCTCGTCGCCAGGATCCTCGAGCGCGATCCGCACGGCCGCGTCGTGTTCATCGCCGACGACATCCGCCAAGACTTGGCGCTCGCCTTGCAGCAGCGATTGACGGCACGGCTGGGAAGTCTGAGCCCGCGCGCCGTCTTCATTCCGTATGTCAACGGCGTAGAGCGCTTCAGGCAATTGCTCAGCCAAGCCGATGTTATTCTCGATACGCCGCATCACGGCGGCGGCACCACGGTCAACTTGGCGTTGTCCGTCGGCACGCCGGTCGTCACGCTGCGCGGGACGACCTCGCGCGGTTTAGGGACCACCGCGTTCTATCGCCTGATGGGCATCGACGGCTGCGTCGCGCAGAGTGCGGACGAATACGTCAGCCTGGCGGTATCGCTGGCAAACGACGCCAAGAAAAATCAGGCGATGCGCGCGGCGATCCTCGCCAATCGGCCTCGCATGATTCATAACGAAGCGGTCGTGCATGCCTATGCACAGGCATTTCGCACGCTGTTCGAGCAATGCCAGAACCGCGCGCAATGAGCGAGCGCAAGACTACCGCGCTGAGCTTCGACGATCTAACCTTCGACGGCTTTCGCGCGCTCGCCGCCGATCCCGCGCTCAGCCGTTACGAAAAAATCGGCTTTCCCGACGCCTATCGCGCCGGACACGAACAGCACATCTTCGACGACATCTGCAGCAAGCTGCCGAACTTGCTCGATCGCGGCAAGACTGTGCTCGATATCGGACCTGGCGTCAGCGATCTGCCGCGTCTGCTGATCTCACTGTGCGAAGCGCGCAATCACCAGGTCGTTCTCTCCGACTCGCCGGAAATGCTCGAGCAATTGCCCGATGGCAAATTCATTCGCAAGGTGCCGGGCCGCTATCCACAAGATTGCCGCAACCTGTTGCAGGAATTCGCGGGCAAAATCGATGTGATT
>JBBRGM010000335.1:0-5446 GCA_038240725.1 Burkholderiales bacterium
TTGAGCTCGGCCGTGCCGGCAATGCGCAGGCGGCCGCCCAGGCGCGAGATCGCGAGCTTCGCGCTCTCATCGCTCAGACACATGCGCGGCGCATGTTTGTGATGCTCGACCGGCAGCGTTACCGAATAGCCTTTCACCGGATAGACGGGAATGTGCACACCGACGGGTCCAAGCAGCAGCGGTGTGTAACTGCCGAGGCAGGCGACGTACGCATCGGCAGTCAGCACTTCCTCGGGCCCTTCGACGTGGCGTACGTGCACGCCGCTGATTCGCCCGGCCTCGCGCATCACACGCTGGACCGTGGTTTGGAAATGGAACGTGACGCCCGCGGACTGGCACAGCTCTTCGAGTTTGCGCGAGAACATGTGCGCATCGCCGGATTCGTCGGAAGGCGCGTAGGTGCCGCCGACGATGCGCACGCGGCTCAGTCGCAGCGCGGGTTCGAGCTCCAGGCATTGCTCCGCGTTTTTCAGCGACATGGTAAAACCGTGGCTGCGCATCAGCTCCACGCGGGCGCCCGCTGCGTCGAGCGATTTCGCATTGGAGTGCAGATGCAGAATGCCGAGCTCCGAATGATCGTAATCGATGCTCGCGGATTCGCGCAGTGCCAGCAATTGCGCATGGCTGTAGAGCGCGAGCTCGAGAATTCTCAACGTATTGCGGCGCGTGCGGCCGGGCAGACATTCGTACAGGAAGCGCAGCCCCCAGTTCCATTGCTTGAGGCTCCAGCGAAAGCGGAACAGCAACGGCGCATCTTCGCGGCCGAGCCACTGGATGATCTTGCGCGGTGCCTCCGGATTGGCCCATGGCTCGGCATGACTCACCGAGATCTGACCGCCGTTGGCGAAACTCGTCTCCAGCCCTGCGACCGGCTGGCGATCCACCACGGTAACCTCGTGACCGTCCTGAGCCAGATACCACGCCGTGGTGACACCGACGACACCTGAACCCAGAACGATAATCTTCACGGTCGCCTGCTCTGCAGGTTAACGCCGCGCGATGGTTGTCGGGCGACGCTCATCTGCCCATGCGTCACTTGCACACCATGCGCTTGATCGCCGGCCCCGCGCCCGGATTGGACACGTTGCGATCATAGATGACCTCGCACATCCGCGTGCCGGCAGGCAGCGCAATCGAGGTTTGTGCGGTGGTGCGCGCGTAGCTGCATTGCAGGTAATGGCTGCGCGGACTGTAGATCAGATTCCAGCGCACCTGCACTTCTTTGGCGGAATGATTGCGCAGATTGTATTTCAGGCTCGCCCGGTTCGAGGGCGGACCGTCGAAGATGGCGACGCCCGACAGGCGCGGCGCCTGCTCCGCGTAACTGACGTCCCAGCCGTTCGGCGCTTCGGCGCGCTGTTGGACCGTCAACGTGTCCGGGCATGCGGTTTCGGCGGCAGCGATGCTGGGGATCGACAGCGCGCCGATGCTCAGCAACGTTGCAACCAGGATTGACGCGCGGTAATCCGCGCGCGTTGCGTTCGCGACGTGCGGCATCACAGATCGATCGGCCATGCGATGCCCGCCGAGACGCCGCCATCTACACGCAGCACCTGGCCGGTGATGAAGTTGGCCGCGGCCGATGCCAAAAAGATTGCGCTGCCGACCAGATCGCGCACATCGCCGAGCTTGCCCATCGGCGTGCTGGCTTCACCCCACTCGACCATCTTGTCCTGCTGCCACAATTTCTTCGACAGCTCGGTCGGAAAAAACCCCGGCGCAATCGCGTTTACGCGAACGCCGTGCTCGCCCCATTCCATCGCCATGCCGCGCGTCATCATCGATACGCCCGCCTTGCTGATGGCGTAGGGAATCACGCCTTTGAGCGGCGCGTAGGTGTTGAGCGAATCGATGTTAATGATGCTGCCGCTGCGCCGGCCGATCATGTGCCGCCCGACTGTTTGCGCAAGCAGAAAAGCGCCGCGCAGATTGGTGTTCAGAATCCAGTCGAACTCCTCTGCCGCATAATTCTCGACTCGCATGCGCTTGTTGATACCGGCGACGCTCACCAGCGTGTCGATGCGCTCGAACTTCGCGATAACGGTGTCGACGAGACGTGCGATGTCTGCAGGCTTGGAAACATCGCTCATGATCGCCTCGACGCGATGTGCGCCGGTCGAAATTTCCAGAGCTGTTTTATCCAAGGTCGCCTGCTCGCGCCCGGCAATAACGACGCGCGCACCGCGCTCGGCGAAGCCTGCCGCTAGCGCGCGCCCGATGCCGCGGCTGCCGCCGGACACGAGCACGACTTGATCTTTGACTGAAAACAACGTGTCGCTTTCCAACGGAATTCTCCTTGAATTAGGGTCTAGGGTCTCGGGGCTAGGGGCTAGGGTGACTGCGACGCGCTTTGCGCACTTCCCTAGCCCCCAGCCCCTAGATCCTAGCCCCTGATATTGCGGGCGACTGCGGTACGGACCTGTTCAGGTGCGTACCGCAGTCGCCCGCAATATCAAATCGCGCCATAGCGTTTCCGGCTTCGCAGCTAATACCGTTGCTCGTTCGACCGGCAATACATACCACGCGCCGCCTGCAATCTCGGCGTCCAATTGCACCGACGCCCAGCCGGAATAGCCCATGAAAAATCGTTGTATACGCGCCGGTGTCGCGGTCAATAGACGATCGAGCAAGGCGCCGTCGGCACTGAGATATAGATCGTCCACGGCCTTGAACGCATTCGGTTGCGGCGTGGAAGTCTCGAACACGAACAGCAATCCGCGCGGTTGTACCGGACCGCCGAAGAACAAGGCGTCGGTGCGATTCTTGAACTTAGCGCTATCCGCGAAAACATCTTTCAATTTGACCGGCGTCGGCCGATTCAAGATGATGCCGACCGGCCCTTCGATGCGATCGAACACAACCAGTATTACGCTGTGCGCGAAGTTCGGATCCTGCAGCTCGGGCTTGGCGACCAACACCACCGCACGCTTGATTCCCTCCGCGGCGAACAGCGGGAACACCAACACCGCAGCGATTGCGAACGACGCGATTACCTGGACAACAGTTCGGCGAAGGCAGCTCATGAGCCGTATTGCATCATTTAAATCGCCGGCTGTCACTTCGATGCGATTCGCGGGGTCGTTGTTGCTGGATCGATGCCATGTGAATTGCATGCGCGAAGCTCCGGCGTCATGCCAGCGAGATACGTTGCCACGCGCCGGAGCGCCAGCGCAGGAACATCGCCACGGCGATTGCCAGCGTGTACAAAAGTAACGCAGCCCAACCGCCCACTACGCCATAGCCGAACTGCGGCAGGAAATGCACCCAGCCCGCGCCGGCGGGAAACGTCAGCATGTGCGTCAGCGGAACGAAGCCGAACCACGACAACACCAGCACGATCATGGTCGGTACGCGAACGTCGCCCGCGCCGCGCAGACAGAAACCCGAACCAAGATTAAAACCGTCGAAGATTTGATAAGCGGCGGCGATCCACAGCAGCGTATGGCCGAGCTGGATCACGCCTGCGGCGGTCGGATCGGTTGCCGCCATGAACAGGGGCAGCACCCACGGCCCGGCTAGAGCGAGCACGACGCTGACCAGTCCCATGTAGACCACGGTCACTGCGATCGCTGCATTGCCGACGCGCATCGCCCACGCGCGATCGCCGGCGCCGATCGACTGGCCGACCAGCGTCGTGCCCGCGCTTGCGATACCGATCGCCGGCATGTAGGCAATCGATGTCATCATCATCACGATCTGCGTCGCTGCCCCGCCGATCGCGCCGGTGCCTGCCTGCATCGCCTGGAACAGCGCGAGACCGATCAAGTCCACGGCGGGAAACAGCCCCATCGGCAACCCGAGCGCCACCACGCGGCGAACGTCTGCGCGATCGGGACGCCAGCACAGGTGCGCCTGAAAATCGCGACAATTGTCGCGGCTCAAAAACAGCGCGAGCCCGATCGCGAAGCCGACCAGTTGTGCAACGCCGGTCGCCCATGCCGAGCCGGCAACGCCGAGTCCGAGGTTGAATATAAAGAATTGGTTGAGAACGCCGTTGACGATGGCAACAGCGGCCATGATCAATAGCGTAACGCGAGTGCGGCCGATGCCGTTGAAGAAGCTGGTGACGGCCCAAAGTGCGACGCCGCCGCCGGCGCCCAGCATGCGCGGGAACCAGAACTCGAGCGCGAGTGCTTGAATGTCCGGCGCGAGATGAAACGGTGCAATCAGATAACGGCCCGAGACGGCGACTACCAGAAACAGGGGCGCTACCAGCAGCGCGCTCCACATGCCCGCCCAGGTGGAACGCGCCGCGCGCAAGCGATCGCCGGCGCCGTACGACTGCGCAACCAAGGTTTGTACCGCCATGCCGACGCCGCCGAACAGCAGAATGAACACGATGAGAAACCAGTACACCGAGCCCACTGCCGCGGTTGCATTGGTAGAAATGTGTCCGAGGAACCAGGTATCCGTGAGATTGAGAACGGACTGGATGCCCGAATTGAGAAACAGCGGCGCGGCAAGTGCGAGGACGACCCGGTAGTCGATCTTGCGCTCGCCTGCGGCGTCCACCTTGAGTGCCGGCAGCGGCAGCGCGACGAACTGGGATGACTGGGACGGTAGCGCGACGGACATGTTCGAAAGAAAGCCGCGACTCGACCGGCGGCTCTGGAAAGGGCGCGGACTATACCAGAAGGCCTTAGCCGGCGCTTGTTGCTGCGCGGCACACCCGCGTCCCGCGAAGTTTTTTCTGTACACTGCCGAAGCAGCGTTTGGCGCCGCGAGGCGACGAAGGCTGCGGTTGGCGTAAGCGAGGCCTTGTGGCTTGCCGCCGCTGCGCTGTGCGTACGATCAGAACGTGCAGACGTAGGTGGCTTGGCGCGTGGCGTATTGTTGCAATCCAACCTTGGGAGCTGACGTGATTCGATATCGATCATCCAACCGCTTTGCAGTCGGGCTCACCGCATTGCTGCTGAGCGCACCTGCAGTTGCCGGCAACATCACCGGTGGTGTCGCATTCCCGGGCGATAGCATTCCGGCGCTCACCGTCGTCGCCGTCGAGCAGACCAGCGGGCGCCAGTATTCCACCGAAACCAAGGCAGCCCAGCGTGGCTATCGGCTCGAGTTACCGGAAGGACGCTACATCGTGTTCGCCATTCCGCATGGTCCTGGTGTCGAGGACGAGCCCGGGCAGCCGGCGCTGCGCGGCGCGTACAGCGCGTTCAGCGTGTGCGTCTTGAATACACCGGACAAAGCAGCGGAAGGCAAGTGCGACGATCATACCTTGATGGTCGTTGAGATCGTCGGGCGCGATGCACACAAGCGTATCGACTTGTACGACTGGTATCTGCCGGAGGCGGAAAAGGGACGTATCCTGGCGATTGACGTGCAAAGCCGGGCTGCGCGACGCTAGGGAAGCTCTGAACAAGTCTTGCGACGCGCGTTGCGTCAGGTGCGGATGGATGCGAGGCATCGCGGCGAAGCCAAGGTAGGTACCTTGGCGAGG
>JBBRGM010000336.1:0-5440 GCA_038240725.1 Burkholderiales bacterium
CCCGCGCTCGTGCGCAGCGCATTCGACCTGCCGGACGCGCAGCGCACGGCGATCCAAACTGCGCTCAACGAAACGTTCTCCGCTGAAATCCCGGTTCGCTTCGAAACCGCGCCGGACCTGATCAGCGGGATCGAGCTCAGCGCGAATGGGCAAAAAGTCGCTTGGAGCATTGCGGATTATCTCGCGTCGCTGGAACAAGGCGTGGACGAGCTGCTGAAAGACCGGGACAAACCTAAAATCGCCACCGAGCCTAAACCAGAACAACCAAAGCCAGCGGACCCAAAGCCTCAACCGCAGCAGCCCGAAACAAAAACCCAATGAGCAAAGAGCCCGCGGGCCTCGAAGACGTTTTCGATAATGTGTTTGCGGGAATACGCCAAGTGCGGGAAACGTTCACGCCGGAAATGCGGCCACGCGAGATAGGCACGGTGACCAGCATCGCTACCGGCATCGCAAAAGTCTCCGGTCTGCCCGGAGTTGGTTTTGAAGAGGTGCTGCGGTTTCCCGGCGATCTGTACGGCATCGCATTCAACGTGGATGAAGACGAAGTCGGCGTCGTTCTGCTGGGCGACTTCTCGCGTTTGCATGCGGGCGATGAAGTCGAACGCCGAGGACACGTGATGGACGTGCCGGTGGGAGACGGATTGATCGGACGCGTTGTCAATCCATTGGGTCGCGCCCTCGACGGCAATGGCGCAGTCATTTCCAGCGCACGCCGACCCATCGAACGCGCGGCACCGCAGATCATGGATCGCGCACCCGTCACGGTGCCGCTGCAGACCGGCCTGAAAGTCATCGATGCGCTGATTCCGGTTGGCCGCGGCCAACGCGAGTTGATCCTCGGCGACCGCCAGACCGGCAAGACCGCCATTGCGATCGACACCATCTTGAACCAGCACGGCCACAGTGTGCTGTGCGTTTACTGCGCCATCGGTCAGCGCGCGTCCGCCGTCGCGAAGGCCGTCGCAACCTTGCGAGAAAAAGGCGCGATGGATTACACCGTTGTCGTGGTGACCGAAGGCAACGACGCGCCGGGTCTTGCTTTTATCGCGCCTTACGCCGCGACCAGTATCGCTGAGCATTTCATGGAGCAGGGGCGCGACGTGCTGATCGTCTACGACGATCTCACACAACACGCGCGCGCTTATCGCGAGCTGTCTCTGCTGCTGCGTCGGCCGCCGGGCCGTGAAGCTTTTCCCGGCGACATTTTCTACCTTCATGCGCGGCTGCTGGAGCGCGCTACGCATTTGCGCCCTGAGCTTGGCGGCGGATCGTTGACGGCGCTGCCGGTGATCGAAACCGAAGCGCAGGACATCTCCGCTTATATTCCGACCAATCTGATTTCCATCACCGACGGACAGATTTATCTCTCGCCGTCGTTGTTCGAATTGGGCGTGCTGCCGGCCGTCGATGTCGGTAAATCCGTTTCTCGCGTGGGCGGCAAGGCGCAGCGGGCAGCCTACCGCGAGGTGGCAGGCAATCTCAAGCTCGCCTATGCGCAATTCGAGGAGCTCGAAACCTTTGCGCGATTCGGCGCCCGTCTGGATGAAGAGACACGCAAGATCATCGAGCACGGAAGACGCATCCGCGCCTGTCTCAAGCAGCCGGAATTCGCGCCGGTGTCGGTGCCCGCGCAAATCGCCGTTCTGCTCGCGTTGGAAGCGGCGCTCTTCGATGCTGTGCCGCTCGACCGGATGACCGATGCAGAGCACGCCGTGCACGAGTCGGCGGCAAATATCCCGACAGAGGTGTGTGCGCGATTTGAGACCGCCGCAAAATTGCATCCCGACGATCGTGCCGCGATTATCGAAATCGCGCGCACAGCGCTCGCAAATTTCCAACCCACACTCGAATCCAAATTCGGAGCCGAAGCCAACGCGCCACGCACGGGCACGTCATGAGCGACAGCACGGCGAGCCTGCGCCGCAAGATCGACAGTGCCGGAGATCTCCAGTCGGTGGTCCGCACGATGAAAGCCCTGGCCGCATCGAGTATCGGACAATACGAAAAATCCGTGCGCGCATTGGACGACTACTATCGCACCGTGGAACTGGGGTTGGGCGCGTGCTTTCGACAGGGCGCGCCCACGGCGTCGATCGTGGAGCGCAAAGTGCAAGCCAATGCGGGTACGATCGGCGCCGTCGTGTTCGGATCCGATCAGGGGCTGGTCGGCCAGTTCAATGATGTGGTGGCCGACCACGCGGTCAAGACGCTGTCGTCCCTCTCGGCGAAACCGGAGGTATGGGCCGTTGGTGAGCGCGTTCAGGCGCGATTGGCGGACGCGGGCATGCCGGTGACGAAGCTCTTCAGCGTGCCGAATTCCGTGAGGGCGATCACGCCGCTGGTCGGGCAGATTCTGGTAGAGAGCGAGGCACGTCACAGTCATCGTGGCATCACCGAGCTCTACCTGTTCTACAACCGCCCGACGTCAGGGGCGATTTATGCGCCCGTCAGTCAGCGACTGCTGCCGCTGGACGAAGCCTGGCGGCGCAAGCTCGCCGAGCTTCCCTGGCCGACGGGAAACCTGCCCGAGGTCATGGGCGGGGGCGCCCAGGCCTTGCGCGCGCTCATCCGCGAATATCTGTTCGTCTCGCTGTTTCGAGCGTGCGCGGAATCCCTTGCAAGCGAGAACACGAGCCGCCTGACTGCGATGCAGCGTGCCGACAAAAACATAGACGAATTGCTGCAGAACTTAAACGGGACGTTCCATCGTCTGCGTCAGAGCAGCATAGACGAGGAACTGTTCGACGTGATATCGGGCTTCGAGGCGCTGAGTGGAAGCACGCAACAACAGTAGAAATCGGACTGTGCGCGGTTACAAAAAAGCGGCTCGAGCACACGAACGGATCGCGGACGATGGCGAATGCATGCGGCTATGAAAACAACACGAGCATCGCAACGCTGAACGCGCAGGTCACGCACGGTGTCCGGCGGGCACGTTCGTCGATGCTGAGTCTGCGCGATCACGCATCACATTTCGCCGCTGCGATCAGCCGGCAAAACAACGATGCGGCTGCCGGCAGCGATGCCGATGCACAAGACCAGCAGAACGCCGAGCGCCAGCGGCAGACCGAGCCAATCGGCAATGACGCCGATGCCGGGCGGACCGGCGAGAAATCCAAGATAACCCGTCGTCGCAACTGCGGCCAGGCCCGCACCGGGATGCGATGGAAACACACGGGCCGCAGCGCTGAACAAAACCGGAACGAGATTGGCCATGCCGATTCCGACCAGTGCGAATCCGGCCACGCATAACCACGGCAGCTGAACGTATAGCGCGAGCGCGAGCCCGATGAGCGCGATTGACGACGACAACCGAACCAAAGTCACCGCGCCGAGGCGACGCGACAACGAATCGCCGCCGAAGCGGGCCGCTGCCATCGCGAATGAAAACGCAGCGTAACCGAGCGCCGCGCCGCCGACATCGAAACCGCGTTCGCGTTGGAGAAACACCGCGCTCCAATCCGCCATTGCGCCCTCGATCAGCAGCGCCGCAAACGTCAGCGCACCGAGCGCCAGTATTGCGCGTGAGGGCAGCGTGAGTCCTGGGTGCGGATCAGCGTGCGGACTGGAAGACCGCAGCAGTCCGCGCGATGCAAAGGCTGCCGCGAGCGCGCTGAGCAGTGCGACGCCGGCAACGTGTGTCTGATAAGAAAGCCCGGAGTCCAGCAGCGCCGCGGCCGCCCCTGCGCCCGTCAGGCCGCCTGTGCTGTACCAACCATGAAACGACGACATGATCGGGCGCGCCATGCGCTGTTCCAGCTCGGCGCCCTGCGCGTTCATCGCGACGTCGAGAATCGCATTGAGCGCGCCGAACACGAACAGCGCGAGGGCAACCAGCCACGTATTCGCCAGCAACACCGGCAGCGGCAGCATCGCGCAGAAAGTAACCGCGCAGATGGACGTCATCGTAGCGCTGCTGAAACGCCTGACCAGCACGCCGGCGAACGGCAGCGCGCAGATCGCGCCGGTGCCCATGGCAAACAGCAGCGCGCCGAGCCCGCCGGCCGTCAACGCGTGGCGCTCCATCACGCCGGGAATATGCGGTACCCAGCTCGCGAAAACGAAACCGTTCAGGAAAAAAATCGCCGCGATGGAAGTGCGCGCGGAGACGCAAAAGCGTGCGTGGGTCAATTCAGCGAGCACGTGATGAGATAGGCGTGACGAACGGTGTGTGCGATGCGATGGATTCGTACTTGCGAAATCGAACGCTTGAAACAGGCGAATAGAATAGTAGCGCGTTGTACGAATCGGCCGGATGTCTCGGACCGCTTGGTTGCTTACGCCGTAATCTCTTTACGTCGATCAGGCCTCGTTCTGCCGGATCGTAGCACTCGCTTTGCCTCTTGTAGAACGGTCCAGTGCGATCGCAAGGATCACGCATTCTGACCGCGATAAGTCGGCCCAGGGAAGCGGCGCGACGAATTCGCGCCTGCCTTGATCGACTTCCGGAAAGTCGCGATGCCGCGTGGATGGTACCGACGCTTCGACCAGCACGGGTGGCGTCATTCTGCGCCAAGCGCGGTGGCATACGAGCCCACCATGCCGGATAGCATCACCATCAATTCGGTTTCGCCCTCATCGTCCTCGATGACGCTTTCCTGCTCCCAAAGCTGCATCAGAGAATGCAGAGCGCTCGTGCTGCGGCTCGCGGCCTGCGTCGAAATAGCGGCAGCAGGATTGCTCAGGACCCGTGTGCTCATCGGAATCTCCTCGGGTGGGTTGCAGGTACCGCTGGTGGACAACTCCAGTATTGCGGCCAGTGGTCAGGCGAGAGTCACGGCTGGATCAAGAATTGAATCTGCGGCGCCGCTGACTTTAAGGACGGCACGCATCGCGACGTGCCGCCGCCGAAGAACTAAGCGCGTCCGAGCCGCTGCACGCACGCCGCTTCTTCGAGCATGACGAAGCCGTGGCCCTTGCATTCGTTCTGGCCTTTGCAGCCGTTCATCGCCGTCTTGCATTCCGCCTGTCCCTTGCAGGCGTTGGCGCCGTAGCACTTCACCTTGGCAAATGCCGGATCTTCGAATTTGGCGGTCGAGCCGGGCGTGCTGCAGCCGGCGAGAAATAGCGCGGCGGCGGCACCTGCCACGGCGATACCGGCCAGGCGTTTGTTCATATCCATTGGATGAATCTCCTCGTCGTGAATGGGATGCTTCGTATCCGCCGCCCAACTGAGGGTCGATGGCTAGCGAACGAAGCGGATTGTCGACGCCATTCGTCACGGCACTATCACAGCCCGGTAACGAGTCGATGAAGGTTGAAGCCGCCTAGGGAAGCTCTGAACAAGTCTTGCGTGCGCGACCCCGGTCCCTCTATAGAGACGACGGATTATTGGGTTGTGTCAGGTGCGGCGTCTGCATCGTTGCGCTCCTCGCCAAGGTACCTACCTTGGCTTCGTCGCGATGCCTCGCATCCATCCGCACCTGACGCAACGCGC
>JBBRGM010000337.1:0-5433 GCA_038240725.1 Burkholderiales bacterium
AGATTATTGGGTTGTGTCAGGTGCGGCGTCTGCATCGTTGCGCTCCTCGCCAAGGTACCTACCTTGGCTTCGTCGCGATGCCTCGCATCCATCCGCACCTGACGCAACGCGCGTCGCAAGACTTGTTCAGAGCTTCCCTAGGCGGGCTTGACTTGCGAATCGTGCATGCGTTTGCTGTCTACCGGCGCTTGCGCCCGGTCGAACATGCCGTAGTCGCGAATGACGCCGGCCACTCGCAAACGATAATCGGCGAATACACCGTTGCGGCCTTTCGCTTGCGCGAAGCGGTGCTCGCCGAGATTGCGCCACGCCTGCACTGCTTCTTCATCACGGAAAAAAGACAGCGACAGAATCTTCCCCTCGGTCGTGAGACTGGAGAAACGTTCGATCGAGATGAACCCATCGATTTTTTCCAGCGAAGGGCGAAGCTTTGCGGCAAGGTCGAGATACTCCTGCTTGCGCCCTTCCGCGGGCTGCACCTCGAAGATGACGGCGATCATGACGCGGCCTCCGATTTGGCCGCGTTGGAATTCGCGTCCGGATCGTTTTTGTAGACGCCTCGAATGTTGAGGGCAGCGAGGCTCACTTGCAGCGCGATCAGCGCATACGCGTGGTCGTGCAAACCCCAGATGATCCAGAGCGCGTTGCTTAGCAGGAACACCCAGAAACCGACAGTGCGTTTGCGTTTGGACAGCGACGCCACGAGCCAGGCTGCGATGACGGTGACCAGCATGGCCGGCCATTGCAGAAGATCGATGTGTTCCATAGCTCGCCACCTTACACGAAGCCGCTTCGTGCCGGCTCGAGCCGTGACTCGCGGCGTTCAGCTATTCGCAGTGCATGCGATGCTGGCGCGCTCACCTTGCCGGCGGCGCGCTACAACCGCAGGCTGAATTCCGGTGTCCCGAACGCTTCGAGCGGCAAGTGCGCGGACTTGTGGTTACGCAGATGTCTGCGCACCTGGTCGACATCATTGCCTACCTCTGCAATCGCGTCGCGCAATGCCTGCTCGCTGATCCCAATGGCCTGCGCCCACCACCGGACCTCCCATATCCGCGTCACGTCGATTCGAAAACGTTCCCGCCCGGATCCCTGCATCAAGTCGTATGCCATTCTTATTCTCGTTTTTCTGACGGCCCACTTCCCCGGACTGCACATGCCTTGGAGTGTCCGACCGTTAAAAAAGTTTTCGTTACATGCGAGATGGGTAGGGGGGCGCGCGCGCCTCCAGCTTGCAGCGTGCGCAGGTGTAGGACAAACTCTCACGCTTTGCGCGGCGCGCGAGGAGAAATCGAGATGGGCATCACTGGCACCACACGCGTTTACGCGATCCTGGGCTACCCGCTCAGCACCGTGCGCTCGCCCGAGCACTTCAATGCCTTGTTCGCAGAGCGGGGGATCGATGCGGTGCTAATCCCAGCGGAAGTCGAAGCGGCGGATTTTGCAGCCGCCGTGACTGGGTTCAAACGCATGCGCAACTGTCATGGGTTGATTCTCACCATGCCGCACAAGCAGGCGATGCTCGCGCATCTGGAGGAGCTGCGCGATAACGGTCGGCTGGTGGGCGCCGTGAATGCGGTGCGACGCATGGAAGACGGCCGCTGGGTCGGCGACATGTTCGACGGCCTCGGCTATCTCGGTGCGTTGCGGCGCCGCGCCGTCGATCCTGTCGGCAAGCGCGTCCACATGATGGGCGCCGGCGGCGTTGCCCGCGCAATGGCGATGGCGCTCGCCAGGGCCGGGATCGCATCGCTCAGCTTGCGCGATCTCGACGCCGATCGAGCCGCCGAGCTGGCGCGCGCAGTTGCCGCGGCATTTCCCGGTGTACCGACCGAAGCGGTAACCGAAGACCGTTTCGACGTCGACATCCTCGCCAATGCAACGCCGCTCGGCATTCGCGAGAGCGACGCCCTGCCCTGCGACGTGACTCGCATTGCTGCGTCCACTGTCGTGACCGACGTTATTCCCAAGCCCGAGATCACGCCGTTGATTGCCGCAGCACAAGCACGAGGCTGCACAGTTGCGACCGGGCGCGACATGTTTCAGTCGCAGGTCGGTCAAGTCGCGCAATTCTTCGGCTGGGTCGAAGCACCGTAGCGCCGCATTGAAGGACAGCGGCGCATGAATCGCGGGCTTCGGCGCCGATATTGTTAGAATCCAGGCGTTGAATAAAACAGATTCGCGCGATCCGCGTACTGCCGCTCGAGCTGAGAGCGCGCAAACGCGATCGCGCGGCAATAACAGGGAGGCCTATGAAGAAAATCCTGCTGACCGGCGCGGCCGGTGAGGTCGCGCAACACCTCCGGCGCGAGCTGGCCGGGCGCTACAGCTTGCGTCTGTCCGACCTGAAGCCCATCACGCCCGGGCCCAACGAAGAATTCGTCCAGGCTGACATCGCCGACGTCGACCAGGTCCTGCGCGCGGTCGATGGGATGGACGGCATCATTCATCTCGGCGGCTTCTCGGTCGAAGGCAACTGGGAACAGATTCACTCGGCCAACATCGTCGGCTGCTACAACGTGTTCGAAGCAGCGCGCGTCAAAGGCGTAAAACGCATCTTGTTTGCGACGTCCAACCACGCGGCGGGTTTTTACCGGCGCGATCAAAAGATCGATCACACCGCGATTCCGAAGCCGGACAGCCGCTACGGCGTGTCCAAGGCATTCGGGGAAGCGCTCGGCAGCCTGTACGCGGATAAGTACGGCCTCGAAGTCTTTTGCATGCGCATCGGCAACGTGAAGGACCGGCCGATGGACGTGCGTCGCCTGTCGATCTGGTTTTCCCCGCGCGATCTCGCGCAGCTCGTTGCGATCGGCCTCGAGCATCCCGACATCCATTACGAGATCGTCTACGGCGTTTCCGACAACGCGCGCTCGTGGTGGGACAACTCGAACGCCGAGCGGCTGGGCTATCGGCCGCAGGACAAGAGCGAGGATTACGCAGCCGAGCTGCTGGCAAAACACAAGCCGACCGATGCTCGCGCGGAAATCTATCAAGGCGGCGGCTTCGTCAACGCCGAGACCGGGGGCGATCCGAATAAAGACGCAACCGGCAAACCGGTTTAGTCGATGGTCCGGGCACCGGTAGTCCGTGCGCCCACCGGCGCTTGCGACACGCACATCCACGTCTACGACGAGAGCGTACCGCCGGCGGCGGGTGGGCCTGCGCTGCCGGGCCACTTCACCGTCGAGATGTATCGGGCGTTGCAGAAACGTTTGTACCTGTCGCGCGTTGTCGTCGTGCAGCCGAACGCGTATCAATTCGACAATAGCGTCACGCTCGCGTCGATGCGCGCGCTTGGACCCGAGACGCGCGGCGTCGCAGTGGTCCAGCCGCGGATCTCGGACGCAGAGCTCGAACAAATGACGCAAGCCGGCATCCGTGCCCAACGCATCTTTCAACTGCCGTTCGGCGCGGTCGGGTTCGCCGGCATGGACGCGATCATGGCGCGCGTGCATCCGTTCGGCTGGCACGCGAACATTCAGCTCGACGGCCGCGAGCTGCCGCGCTACGAAGCGCAGATCCTGCGCTTGCCGGGCCGATTCGTGATCGATCACGTCGGCAAATTTCTCGAGCCGGTCAAGCCGGGCGACGACGCGTTCAAAAGTCTGTTGCGGCTGCTCGACAGCGGACGCTGCTGGGTCAAGCTGTCCGCACCGTATGAAACATCGAAGACCGGCGCGCCGCAATACGAAGACGTCGCGACCTTGGCGAAGGCGCTGGTCGCGCACGCGCCGGAGCGCATGCTCTGGGCGAGCAACTGGCCGCATCCTTCGATGCCGATCGATGGCAAACCCGACGATGCCGACATGCTCGATCTGCTGCTCGACTGGGCGCCCGATGAAGCCGTACGCAACCGCATTCTCGCCGACAATCCAGCCGAGCTGTACGGCTTCTGATTCACCCCGAGCACGACTCAAATTCATGGAAACGCGATGACATCGACTGTTCGCCGCCGCCTGCTGCTCGCCGGTTCTGCTTCGGCGTTCGCCGCGGCGGTTTTGCCTCGCATCGCCTACGCGCAGTCGGCCGTGTCTCTGCGCATTTCATCGTCGCTGCCTGCCGAGCAGAATTCCGCGCATTACATTTGGTTTCAGCGCTTCGCCGCCAACGCCCAGAAGATTCCTGGCGCGAAAATCGATCTGTCGTATTTCCCAAACAGCCAGCTCGGCAAGGAAGCCGATGTCGTGCAGCAGGTGAAGATCGGCTCGATCGACATGATGCTCACCGGCTCATCGATCTGGGCGACGGTCACACCCGAGATCGGCATGATGGATCTCGGCTATTTGTTCGACAGCTACGCGCACGTCGACAAAGCGCTGGACGGCGGCGTCGCCGCGCCGCTCGGAGAAATTCTGCTCAGTCGCACCGGCTGCACGATTCTCGGCTGGGGATCGCACTTCGGATCGCGCAGCGTTTACACGAAACTGCCGATCACCTCGCTCGCTGAAGTAAAAGGCGTAAAGCTGCGCGTTCTTCCGACGACGGCATTCATCGAAACGTTCAAGCTGCTCGGCGCCATTCCAACGCCGATTCCGTTCAATGAGCTGTACACGGCGCTGCAGACCGGCGTCGTCGATGGCTTCGAGCACGATCCGTCCACGGTACTCGCATCGAAGATGTACGAAGTTTCCAAGCACTGCTGGCTCACCGAGCATTTGTTCCCGCCGATGGTCGCCGTCATCGGCAAGCGCGGCCTCGATAAAATCCCCGCGGCGATTCGTCCTGCGGTATTGCAGGCTGCCACCGAAGCGACTGCGTATCAGCGCGGCATCGCGGTTGAGCGCGGCCAGCACGCGATTGAGGAGCTCAAACGCCTCGGCATGACCTATCACCCGATGGCGAAGGCCGAGCGCGAGCAAGTGCGCCAGACCATGGCGGCGAAGCTGTGGACCAGCTTCGCCGCGCAGTATCCCGTCACCAAGCCGCTATTCGGCAAGATCGCCGCGTCGCGATGAGCGCCGGCGCATCGCATTCGCGTCGCGAGCAGGTGCTGCGCGGGTCATGAACGACACCGCGCCGAAGTTCGCAACGACGCGATCGGTTCGCGCGAACGCGGCGCTCGAATTGCTGCTGACCGTCGTCGAGCACGCCGCAGCGCTGGTTCTTGCGATCGATGTGTTGGTGGTGTTCGCCTCGGTGATCTGGCGCTACTTTCTACACGATCCGTTCGACTGGGCCGAAGAAATCGCACGCGCTCTGATGGGCATGCTGGTGTTTCTTGGCGCAGCCACCGCGTTGGGCCGCGCCCAGCACGTCGGCATCGATAGTTTGCGCACCCTGTTCCCGCCGAGCTGGCGCGCCTCGATGATTCAGTTGTGCCACTGGATCGTCGTGGCAGTGGCCGTCGCGCTGCTGCTCTCGGCGCTCACGTTGCTGGCGGATTCCAGCGGACAGACGACGCCGATCGGATTGCCGCAATCGATCTACGTG
>JBBRGM010000338.1:0-5422 GCA_038240725.1 Burkholderiales bacterium
CTCTGCGCGCAGATGCTAGCGTCTGCCGAGCACGAGCCTTTGAAGAGACGTGTAATACCGGTTTAATTCGTGTCGTACCAGCTCAGTGCAAAGGGCGACACAATGATCAGAAACACTCCTGAAGCAACAGACTTCTTCTCGGCGATCGGCTTCATTCGCCAGTCGCAGTTGATTCCCGCAATCGTACCGTTTTCATCTGCGACGCTCTGGCGCATGGTGAAGGCGGGCTCTTTCCCGTCGCCCGTTAAATTATCTCAGCGCGTCACCGCGTGGCGGGTCGAAGAAGTGCGCGCATGGATGCATTCTCGCCAACGCGGCGTGAAGGGCGAATCATGAGTGCATGCGAGACACTTTTTGCACAGGATGTCGCAGAAGCCGATAAAACCAACGAAACCTACTACGTCAGCAATAGCGAATTCATGCTCGCGGTTTTCGGCGACGAGTTTTCGAATGCGCGCCCCATCGTGGTGAGCTTCCCGGGCAACCCGGAAAGAGTGCGCTACAAATCACGGATCGGCAGGGCGTGGCAGGGTGGACGCGAAGCGGCCGATGGCATGCCTGCCGACACGAATAATTTCTTCAGTCTCGCGACATTTAGCGCCGACCACGCAGGCAAATTCCGGAGGCAGAACGAGCACTTTCAAGCCCTGCACGCCATCATTCTGGATGACGTAGCCGTGAACGGGTACGCGGACCGGTTAGCGTTAGCGCCGTCGTGGGTGTTGGAGACCTCGCCTGATAATTATCAGGTTGGATATCTGCTGAATCAACCGCTGCAAGACGCCGGTCTTGCCGATCGCCTAACGCGTGCAGTAGGGGCCGCTGGACCATCCGGCCGGGGCTCGAGCACTCGCAGAGGGCGATTGGCTCGGTTGCCGTGCGCGGTTAATGGCCAACATACACCGCCTTTCATCTGTCGGATGGTCGCGTGGTCGCCTCAGGTCCGCTACTCGGTGGAGGAACTGGTAGCCGGCTTACGCTTGGAGATGGCATCGCCAGGGCGCGCTCAACGGCAGAAACCGTTTCGCGCACAGGAGCGACCGCGCATTGGCGATCCCGTATTAATACCGCGCGCCGAACAGAACGCTGTGCTGTGTGCGCTTCACCACGAAGGCCTGTACAAAGCAGCGCTCACGGACGGCAAGCACGATATCACGTGCCCTTGGAGAAACGAGCACACGGACGAATTAGACGCAGACACCGCGTATTTCGAGCCAAATGAGAACTCGCCCATCGGTCGTTTCGACTGCTTGCATAGCCATTGCGCGGACCGGAATATCGGTGAGCTGCTGCGCTTCCTGAACGTTGAGTCCGATGCGTCGAGCATGCTGGCTACCATCCGCGTCGTCCCCGGTGCAATTCACTTGGTAGTTGATGCAGGGGAGCGCGAGCTGGCGCACGCAGGGACACACTATCAAAGAGGTGGGCTCATCGTCACCGTCATCACCGATCCCACCACCAGAGAAACCCGGATACAGGAAATCAGCCCTCTCGCGCTGGTACGGGCCTTGGCCGGGGCGGCGAACTGGGAGCGATTTGATGCCCGATCCGAGTGCTACGTGCGCATCGATCCACCCGCCCGTCATGCAGGTGTGCTCTACGACTCCAACAGCTACGCCCACATGCCCGTTCTGCGAGGACTGGCAAGGCAGCCCTATCTGCGTGGCGATGTCAGCTTGATGATGAACGCCGGATATGATGCGTCCACCGGAATGTTCGGGGCGTTTGACCCCCGCGAGTTTTCCATTCCCGAGTCTCCGACTCGCGCCGACGCCCAGAGCGCCTTGTTGGTGCTCGAAGATCTGCTGAAGGAGTTTCGTTTCAAGGGCGATGTTGACCGGGCGGCGGCGCTCGCAGCGATTTTGACGGCGGCGAGTCGGCCGAGTCTCGCTCATGCGCCGATGTTCCATGTGAGAGCGCACATGGTGGGTTCAGGCAAGTCGTATCTTTGCGAGCTCATCACTGCATTTGCCACGCCGCAGCAGGGGACACCGACCACATTTCCTGCCGAGGATGAGGAGTGCCGCAAGCTGCTTCTGGCAGAATTAATGCGGGCACCTGCCGTCATCGTGTTTGATAATCTCACTGGCGACCTGGTCGCGCACACGTCACTCTGCACGATACTCACCTCCGAGCATTTCACCGGCCGCATCCTTGGTATCTCGAAGACCGCGACCGTCACAACCCGCACTTTGTTTCTTTCCAGCGGTAACAACGTGGGGCCGGTACAAGATATGGGACGTCGCTGCATCAGCGTCCACTTAGATCCCGGATGTGAAGTTCCGGCGGCGCGCGACTTCACGCGGCCCGCGCTGGTGGAAGACGTCCGGCGCGAACGAGGCCGGTTCGTCTCGGCGGCTCTGACAATCATACGGGCGTATTTCGTAGCCGGTAGTCCTCAGAGCCGTTGCAAATCGCTGGCAGGCTTCAGCGAATGGTCTAGCACCTGCCGACAGCCGCTGTGTTGGCTTGGCTTGTCTGATCCAGCCGCGTCAATCTTCGATGCCATGGCGGAAGATCCCGACCGCGAAACGTTAGACCGATTGCTTACTGCATGGAAAGCGGCACTCGGCCCAGCGTCAGCAATGATTCGAGATGCAGTTCGTCAGGCCAATGCGTCTGGTGACATTTATGTTGATTTGCGCGAGGTGTTACACGACATCGCCGGAGACCGCAACGGTGAGATCAATCGGCGACGGCTGGGGCGCTGGATCGCCCGCTACGCGGGACGGATCGTTAACGGTCGCCGTTTCGTTCGTTCAAGCGGTCACCACTCGGCGGAGTCGTGGCGCGTCGAGTCGGTTTCATCGGTTTTTTCGGTTTCCTCCGGGTCCACAGAAGAAAGTGTCAACGTCGCTGACTACGCCGATGCCTACCACCGCGTGAGCAACGGCGAGTGAACGCGCGGTGGGTGTGGGAACGAATGTGGTACCTCATATCCGGCGCGGTGAGCCAATTTGCAGACAGCGGAAGTCGACTATGAGTTATGTGACTCGCTCCGCAAGTGCGCAAGCGTGCGACCGCCGACACGCAGAATTACACATAGCGCTGTTCGATATCACCGTACGTAGACCTCGTATGTACGTGAGTTGAGCAAGACAGAGCCTGCCCTTGGAATTGGATCGACGGCGCATTGGCACCGACGCTAAGCCAAGGTGCAAGGACAGTAGGGGTTGGGGATACGACGCACCTTTGCCCGGTCAACCAAATCGAGAGATAAATAAGAGAGGGTAATAAAACGCATGAACGACATAGCGCCGGAGCCTAGCTTGCGCAGCATCATCGAGAGCCACGCGCAGATACTGGGCTGCTCTCTGAACGACCTGTCCGTAATGAGCGATGTGCGCGATCCGTTTCGTATCGACACACCTGCGAGCCATCGTGATGCCGCATGGCTTGCCGAGGCTTGGCGGGCGTCCGGCGCACGCAAAGGCCTTCACTTGCGAGGACTGCATTACGCACTGGTCAGCGTGGATCCACCTGTACGCATGCCTCACAACGGTGAGTCGTACCAAAACACCGTCAGGTGCTGGGACTGGCTCGAGCGCATAGCGGTGGTGGCGCGATGGCTGAGGTACGTTGGTTGGGATGACATTGTCGATGAGCGAAACGACGAGCCGCTAGTAGCCAATTACGCCAACGACGGGGAGCCCATAGTATCGTTTGACCCGAGCACTTACGGCGGCTCATCGCTAACTAATCGCATGCTGGGAATGCACGACTTTTTAATGCCAAGGGCAAGCACGGAAGGCTTCTATGTCGCCCAACCGTATCGGCTCGTGGTGATCGGCGAAAAGTCCAGCTTGAGGCACGTCCTGCGGCCAATCGCAGAACGCCACGGGGCGGAGCTGATCTTGCCATCCGGCAACTTAAGCAATACGCTGCTATACGACATGGTTAAGCGCGCGGCAACAGACCGGAGACCAACGCGCGTTTTTTATTTCGCCGACTTCGATCCCGGCGGCTGGTCCATGCCGAAGGAGGTCGCGCGCAAGATCCAGGCGCTCAACCACAGTGACTTCCCAGACCTCAATCTGCAGCTGCGGCGCACCGCGCTGAAAGTCGAGCAGGTGGCCGAGCTTGGCCTGCCGTCCACGCCGATGAAAGAGTCGGAGCAACGTGCGGACAAATGGCGCCACCGGTGGGGCCAGGAGCAAACTGAGATTGACGCATTGGCGACGTTGCGCCCGGATGTTTTCCGAAGACTGGCGACGAATGCGATCGCGCCATACTACGACTATTCGCTGTCGCGGCGAGTCGAGGTGGCGGAAATCCAAGCTCGGGAAGCAGCCAAAAAAGTCATCGATCGCGAACGCGATGCACGCCGTGGTCAGATCGATGAGACCAACTTGGCGGTGGCCGAACTCAACGAGAGGGTCGCGGCCTTCGAGCTGCAGATGGAGCCCGAGCATACGGCGATTAGTCGCAAGGGCACCGCACTGCTCGAGGAAATCCGGCTGGCTGCTGTCAACGCGCAAGCCGCGCCGGAACTTCCCAAAGCGCAATGCGAAGGTGACACCGATGAACCCCTATTCGATACGGAAGAGGACTGGCCGACCCAAACTAACAAGCTGATGGCCGACAAGCTTTGAAGCACCTATGCCTTGCCTTGGGTTGTTTTTGTCGAGAGAAACTACTAGAGCGTGGCACGCGACAACGAAGTGCCCACAACGATACGACGCGATTTGGACGTCGACGTAGATGAGGCGATTCATCGAGGTGGGAGCGAAGGGCAACAGCCTTAGTAACAAAGTCGCCTCCCGGTTTATCGAAGCTTCGTGCATCCGTGGACCGCCTTGCTGTTTCCAACCTCGGACGAACTGGGCCGAATCATTGAAGCTGCAAGGCAAAGCCTAAGTCCCGCGATTGGATCGGACTTGATTAGTCACCGGCGACGACATGCCGCACTGCGCCCAGCTCAACCGCCATCTATCGCGCGTTCGACGGCGATGACATCGTGCATGTGGGCGAAGCCGCGATATTGAATCGAAGATTGCAGGCGCACGCTCGCAACTATCCACGCCTGACGTTCTCTTGGGCATATCCCGATGTTAGCGAACTGACTCGTGCGACTGGAGCTCGAGAATGATCTGTCGTTGGCTTCTACGCAACGACAGGGCGAGCACCGCAGCTCCAACTCAGCAGTGTTAGGCTAGTGTGATGTCCCGTAAATTTCTAGCACATTATTTGCATGCGGTTCGGGTATCTTGTGATAGGGAGATATCCAATGGTGACTGGTCGCCCGAAGGCACAATTGGTGTTGGACGAAGCAGAGCGAGCCCAGCTTGCGTCGATGGCACGCTCGCGCAGTCTGTCGGCTGCATTGGTGCTGCGCGCGCGCATCGTGCTGGCGTGCGAAATGGAACCGAGCAACCGCAAGGTGGCCGAGCGGTTGCAGGTCCATCCTGCAACCATAGGCAAG
>JBBRGM010000339.1:0-5413 GCA_038240725.1 Burkholderiales bacterium
GCTGCGAGGACTAAGGTCAGCGCGAGTCCGCCGAGCGGACCTTGCGGGAATTGTCCGACCAGTAAGTAGAGGCCGTTGTCGCGCAGGATCTCAAGCATAGATGCGGCCGCGCGCACGCGTGGCGTAGAGATGACCGGCTGCAGTAACGATCAGCGAGATGACCAGATACAGAACCGTCGCCGCGGCGAAGGCCTCGAAGCTCTTGAACGTGTAGCTCTCGATCTGACGCGCTTGATAGGTCAGCTCGGCCACGCCGATTGCCATCGCGAGACTCGAGTTCTTGATCAGGTTCAGCGCTTGACTGATGAGCGGCGGCACGGAAACGCGCATCGCCTGCGGCAGCACGACGAAGCGCACCGATTGCAGGAACGACAGGCCGGATGCGCGCGCGGCTTCCATCTGCTCGCGCGGAATAGCGCGAAAGCCGCTGCGAATATCTTCCGCCATGAACGCGGCCGTGTAGAAGACCAGCGCGAACGCCGCGGCGACGAATTCGTAGTTGTGCGCATACAGCCATTGCGCCGCCGAATCGGAAAACAACTGGCTGGCGCCGAAGTACCAGAACAGCATTTGCACGAGCAGCGGCGTGTTGCGCACGAACTCGACGTAGCTGGCCGAGATCGCGCGCAGAGTTTTCAGCGGACTCATGCGCATCACCGCGACGATGATCGCGAGCAGCAGCGCAAACACCAGCGACACGCCGGACAATTGCAGAGTCGTCCACAGCCCGTCCAGCAGCCAGTCCCGGTACTGGCCGGGCAGGAGGACGTCGAAGTCGAAGTGATAATTCAAAGTGGTGAGCTAGCCTCGTCGCGAGGTGCGCCGCTTAGATCTTGTCGTTCTCGATCTTGAACGTGCGTTTCAGCGGCACATCCGATTTCGGTCCGAACCAGATTTCGAACGTCTTCGCGGCCGCCCCGGATCTCTCCAGCTCGACGAGTATGCGATTCACCTCGGCGCGAAATGCATCTTCGCCTTTGCGCATGCCTAACCCGTATGGCTCGGAGCTGACGTATTGCTCGAGCAGCATGTAGTCGTCCGGCTTCGGCGCTTTGTTTTTCAGCGCGAGCAGAATCGTCTCGTCGGTCGTCATTGCGGCGACTTTTCCCTGGGTGAGCGCGAGAAAGGCGCTGGGATAATCGTTGAACGCGAGCACGGTCGCGCTCGGTACCGCTGCTTTGATGTTCTGCTCCGATGTCGAGCCGCGCACCGAGCTGAGGCGCTTGCCAGCAAGCTGTGCGAGTTGCGTCACGCCGCTGCTGCGCTTGACCAGGATCTTTTGCCCGGTGACGAAATAGGTGTAGCTGAACGCGATCTGCTGCTCGCGCTCGTGGGTGTGCGTCATGGTTGCGGCGATCAGATCGATGCGGCCTTGCATCAGCTCGGGAATGCGCGTCGCGCTGGTGACCGGCACAGTTTTCAGTTTCACGCCCAGCGCTTTCGCGATGGCTGCCGCGATGTCGATGTCGTAGCCGACGATGCTGCGATCGTTCTCGCGGATAAAGCCGAACGGCGGCGTCGAATCTTTCACGCCGACGGCAAGCTCGCCGCGCGCTTTGACGTCCTGCAGAAGATCGGCATTTGCCGGCGACGCCGCGAGCGTCGCGACGAGCGACAAGACAACGGCAAATAGAGAAGCGAATGACGGCATGAGAACTCCGGGGTAGATCGAACAGCGGATGTTAACCTAACACCGCAACACAGGACGTGCTGCGAAGGCGCTCCGCTCACGCGAAGCGAAGTAGATCTCGCCGCGACTTAACTGGCCGCCGAGCCGGCGAGAAAACCTTCCAGAACTTTCGCGAGCGCCTCGGGCTGGTCATGATGCAGCATGTGACCGGCATCGGCGATGGTAATTTCGCTCAAGTTGCGAAACGCGGCGCGACGTTCTTGCAGGTCCGCTTCGTTCGACTGCAGCCAGTTGCGTATCCATTTGCCATCGCCCCACACCCACAGCACCGGCGCGGAGATGTTCTGCCAGCACGCGATCGCTTCTTCCAGTCGGTACAAGGTCGGGTTGACCATCTTGTGTGCGGGGTCGCTGCGCAGAATCCAGGAGCCGTCGGGCGCCTGCTTCGCCCAATGCGGTGCGAGAAAATGCGCGCGCTCTTTGGTGAGCCGCGGATTGCGACCCATCAGACGCTCCTCCACATCTTCGAACGAGCTGTACGACAGAAAATTCGGCGGGTCGGCAATTTCATCGAGCCATTTTTCATAGCGCTTCGGCGCGCCGCTGGCAACGGTGCGCGGCATGCCGAAGCCTTCGAGCAGCACCAGCTTGGCAACGCGCTCGGGCCGCGCGCCCGCGTACAGGCCGGCGATGTTGGCGCCCATGCTATGCCCGACAACACTGACCGGTTCATCAGGCACCAGCTCGCGCAGCAGCACGTCCAGGTCCGCGATGTAATCGGGAAACCAGTAGCCGTTGACTGCCCACTCCGACAATCCGAAGCCGCGCCAGTCGGGCGCGATGACATACCAGTCCCGCTCGAGCGCATCGACCAGAAATTGAAACGACGCGGACATGTCCATCCAGCCGTGCAGCAGCACCAGCTTCGGCCGATCCCGCTGACCCCAGGTGCGCACGTAGTAGCGCACGCCGCGCACTTGCAGAATGTGGGATTGGCTGGTCCTCACCGGGCTGCTCATACAAGCCCTTCGGTTCGCACTGCGCGTTGTTGGTGGGCTTGCAGTCGGCGTGGCGCTTTGCGTATTCGCATATTGTTATTCCTGCCCCATCAACGGCTCGGTTTCCAGATGCTTGCTGATCGCCACCCACGAGACGATCGCGAGCGCGACGACGATGAATGCCATCCCTGTTAGTTCCGACGCGTGCGGCCGCTCGCCCAGCTGAATCGCCGATGAGACGAGCGCGATCACCGGAATCGCGAGTGAGCCCATGCTGGCGGTGCCCGCCGGCATTCGATGCAGCACGTACAGCCACATCATCCAGCCTCCGGCGGTGGCGAACACCCCGAGCAGAATGAAGATCGCGATAAATTCCGGCGTCCATTGAATCGGCCGGCTGTGTGTCGCCGTGGCGATAATGGTCATCGGAATCACACCGAACAGCATTTGCCAGAACGTGAAGTTGAACGAGTCCACCGGCTCGCGATTGTGCAGCTTTTTTGCGAACACGACGCCGAGCGCCCAGCACACGCCCGCCAGCACGGCCAGGATGTTGGCCAGCCATGCGGCGCGCATCGCCCACGGCTCGAGCAAGAACACGAGCCCGATTGCGGCGAGCCCGACTGCGATCCAGCCGCCGATATCGATGCGCTCGCCCAGCACCGGCCAGCCGAGGATCAGCACCCAGAACGGCATCGTGAATACGAGTATCGCAGTCTTGCCCGCCTCACCCAGCGAGAGCGCGTAATTGTTGAGCAGCAGAAAGCCCGCGGTTTGAATCAAGCCTATGGTCAGCGCGTAACGCGGATGCTGCGGCCGCAGCGGCTTGCGCAACCATAGCAGCGCCGGCAGCAGCGTAAGCGCGCCGAGCGCCGTTCGCAACGTCGCGAAATCGAGCGGGCCGCAAAAGCGCAGACCCACTTTCGACAAGACCCAACTATAGCCCCAGACGATGACCAGTATCACCATGACCACGGCGGCACGCCGCACTTCGCGAGCGTCGCTCATGCGTGCGGGCAGGCGAGCCCACGTGCGCGGGAGAAACTATGCGGACCTGCGGTGGCATAGGCGAGCCGGTCGCGGCTGATGCGCAAGCGAATTATTTTCATGGGCGTCGCATTATAGCGTCAAGGCGCGGGTGCTCGGAACGCCGCGCCAGTGGCCGATCTCCGAGGCATGCCCGGGAAATTTGCACAAGCGCGCGGGAACTTTGCTGGACGCATAGTTGAGCGAGGCATCGTAAAATGCGGCCGTGACACCTCAGTTCATTCATCTTCGGCTGCACAGCGAATACTCCATCTCCGACGGCATCGTGCGCCTGGATGACGCGGTGGCGCGCGCGGTGCAGGACGGCATGCCCGCGCTGGCGCTCACCGATGTGGCCAACGTGTTCGGTCTGGTGAAGTTCTATCAGGCCGCGCGCGCAAGCGGCGTCAAGCCGATCGTCGGCTGCGACGTCTACATCACCAACGAGCAGGATCGCGACAAGCCGCAGCGGCTGCTGCTGCTTTGCCAGAATCGCGCGGGCTACTTGCATCTGTCCGATCTGCTGACGCGCGCTTACCGCACCAACCAGTATCGCGGCCGCGCGGAAATCGCGAAGGCCTGGTTGCGCGAGAGCGGCACCAACGGGTTGATTGCACTGTCCGGCGCGCAGAACGGCGACATCGGTCAGGCGCTGCTCGCGGACAACACAGTCGCCGCGAAAGAACTGGCGCGCAGCTGGTCTGAGCTGTTTCCTCAGCGCTTCTATATCGAGCTGCAGCGCTGCGGCCATGCCAACACCGAAGCTTACGTGCAGCGTGCGATCCGTCTCGCCGGCGCGGCGCGTTTGCCGGTGGTCGCCACGCACCCGGTGCAGTTCATCGCCCAGGAAGAATTCAAAGCGCACGAAGCGCGCGTCTGCATCAGCCAGGGCTATATATTGGCTGACCAGCGCAGGCCGCGCTGGTTCACCGAAGAGCAATACTTCAAGACGCAGGCGCAGATGGCAGAGCTGTTCGCCGATGTGCCCTCCGCGTTGGCGAACACGATCGAAATCGCCAAGCGTTGCAATTTCATTCTCGAACTCGGCAAGAGCAAGCTGCCCGCGTTCCCAATACCGGATGGGCGTGGACTCGACGAGTATCTGCGCGATCAGGCGAGCCGCGGGTTGGACCAGCGTCTCGAACAATTGTATCCAGACGCGGCGCAGCGCGAGGGCGAGGCGCCGCGTTATCGCGATCGCCTCGAGTTGGAAGCGCGCACGATCATCGCGATGGGTTTCCCGGGTTATTTTCTGATCGTCGCCGACTTCATCAACTGGGCGAAAGAGAACGGCGTTCCGGTCGGGCCGGGGCGCGGTTCCGGCGCCGGATCGCTGGTTGCGTACAGCCTCGGCATCACCGATCTCGACCCGCTGCGCTACGACTTGCTGTTCGAGCGCTTCTTGAATCCCGAGCGCGTGTCGATGCCCGACTTCGACATCGACTTCTGTCAGGACGGGCGCGATCGCGTCATCGATTATGTGCGGCAGAAATACGGCAGCGACAGCGTGTCGCAGATCGCAACGTTCGGCACGATGGCGGCGAAGGCAGTCGTGCGCGATGTCGGCCGCGTGCTCGATCTGCCGTACAACTTTTGCGATCAGCTCGCCAAGCTGATCCCGTTTCAGCCGGGCAAGTTGATCACCTTGCAGATGGCGCGCGAGATGGAGCCGCTGCTGGCCGAGCGCGAACAGAAAGAAGAAGAGGTGCGCGAGCTGCTCGAGCTCGCCGGCCGACTCGAAGGTCTCACGCGCAACGTC
>JBBRGM010000340.1:0-5405 GCA_038240725.1 Burkholderiales bacterium
CCAGTTCTAACTGAATGTGGTTTGATGCCAATCCATGCGTTGCCAGTATCGAATTAAATGTACTGTTAGCTAAATGTCCTCCTGACTCGATGTTGAGCGTGCGGCGTTGTGGCAGCGCCGGTGGGAAAAATGCACGTGGAAAAGATGCGTTGCGACACCTGTTCAATCCGGCTTTTCAATCCCGGATTTGCTCTGCAGCGCGTGATAACCGAGCTTGCTGCGCGCTTCGCGCAATGTAGAGCCCGCTTTCAGCAGCGCGAGGATTTCGGCTTCGGTGGATTGGATTTCCTCTGCAGTTTTTGCGATGCGTTCTGCGATTGCAGCAGGTACGACTACGACACCCGAATCATCGCCTAGAACGAAATCGCCGGGCGCAACCGATACGCCGGCAATCGATACCGCCGACTGGACGCTATCGATCTCTACGCGATCCTTCCCGGTCATCATAAAGACGCCGCGGGTGAAAATCGGGTAGGCCAGCTCACGGATTAATGGCACATCCCGGCACACACCATCGATCACCGTACCGGCGACCCCGCGAGCGCGAGCATGCGTCGTCATGATGTCGCCCCACACGGTTGCGTAATTGCGTCCGGCGTTGTCGATGACGACGATCGAATCGACCGGCACATCATCGAGAAAGTCGCCTACCGTGCCGGCACCTGCGTGACTGCGCACGCGGTACTTCACCGTGAACGCGCGCCCCACCGCCTTGACGCCTGCGCAGACCGGTGCGATGCCGAGACACCCACCGCTGAGGCCATGGCGATCCAGCGCGTCGGAGATCGAGCCGGAATCCAACTTCCCGAAACGGACAAGCAGATCGTCCATTGCTGATTCGATCCTGCATTTTCAGAGGCGACGCAAAATAGTGTAGCGCGGAGCGGGCAAGCGCATCGGGAAACATACGAGACGTCAGGTTCCGGAACGAAAAGCGGCTACGTGAGTTTGGTACGACGCGTGGTCGCAAACGCAATAGCGTCGGACAACGCACCGCAGCAATTACGATTTACAGTGTCGCCCGTCGTAGCGTTGTATTCGCGCGAACTCAGCGAAATTTTTTCCGCTGCCCTCTTCGCTCGAGAAAACCAGGGAACCGTCATGCAATAATCGCGGTCGCACTGAAACCCGATTCAACGTTTACTCCGGAGAAAAATAATGAAGTCATTCGCCTTCGCCTTTGTCCTGGCCGCCGTGCTCCTGCCCGCGGCCGCGCGGGCGGACGTAACGGCCGGGGCCCAGAAGTCGGCGTCCTGCTCGACCTGTCACGGTAACGACGGCAATTCGCCGTCGGGCGTGTATCCGAATCTCGCCGGTCAGTCCCCGCAGTACTTGGCCAAACAGCTTAAAGACTTCAAAGAAAATCGGCGGCCGAACGCGATCATGACGACGATGGTTGCCAGTCTGACCGATGAGGATATGCACGACCTGGCCGACTTCTTTGCTTCGCAGGCGCCCAACACAACGCCGTATAGCGCCGACGCTGCCAAGATCGCCGCGGGCAAAAAGATCGCGGAAGAAGTCCAGTGCATCACATGTCATCTCCGCAATTTCAAAGGCGCAGGCGAGATCCCGCGCGTCGCACGTCAGCAGTTCGCCTATACGACGAAGCAGCTGAAAGATTTTCGCGACGGTGTGCGGACTAATGACAACGGCGTGATGGCGCCGATGACCAAGAATCTGACCGACGAGCAGATCCAGGCATTGGCGCGTTACGTCGGCAGCCTGTATTGAGATGATCGCGTCACGCCGAGTCATCACAATACCGCCGGGCGCGCCGGCGTTCAGCGACTCGCGTAGTGACGCAGCTTTGCCGGGCCGGCGCAGCGGCGCGAGCTCGTCGACGCACCGATTATTGCGCTCTCCAGTTTCGCTTTGCGCCGCCGCACACACCCTGCCCAATTAGATCCGACCGATCGAACGACGCTGTCGCTCGATCGATGTCTCATCGCGTAACGCCGAACCGTGCGCGAACTACGGTGCGAGACTCGGGCTCACCGAATTCACCAGATACCCGAAAATATTTACTTCCGGCGCTGGTGTGCCGCACTGTTCCGTCGCACCGAGACTGCCCGCGATCGACGTTCCCGCAGGCAGGACCACACGCACGCTGTGCACGCCTTTGAAGATAAGAGTCGAGCTGGTCGCACCTCCAGCCTGCTGGAATTCTATCGGCAGAACCACCGGCGTGTCCGTGGCAACGGTATATGACAACCCGACATCGATCAGCGGCGTAATGCCCGGTGAGGCAGGACATGCCACCTTCGCGAAAACGGTTTCGATGACGAGCGTCTGATCCGCCGGCACGACATACGGTCCCGCGCTCAAAGACGCGCGCACCGGCGTACGCGGATAGGCTTCGGTCGTGCGAAGCGGTGCGGCGGTGTTGACTGTTATCGGGCTCGTGACGGTAACCGGCACATTGTTCGTGACCGTAACCGCACTGCCATGTGGTGTTGTTACCGGCGGCGGATCCGCAGCGTAACTCGGCGCTGCGAAAGCGGCCGCGGCGATGGCGAGCAAGGTTGCTTTCGTTTCTAGTTTCATGCTGGGTCTCCGTCTAGTTTAGAACCCTCCCCCACGGGCACTATCAGCCCGCAGGCGATGAATAGCAACTGTCCTCAATCGCATACAGTGGTTATATGTACAGTGTGTGCGTCGGCCCCGGCGACGACGCCAGCACTCGAAAAAGCTGTCCCGAGTAACGGGCGACTCGGCATGGCACGCGCGGTTCCGCGCCGCATGCGTGCACCGGATAACGGCGCACGGAAAACGCTCGAACTGCGCCGGCACATTTTCGACTTGCACAAACGCATCCGCTGAATCGATCGCTACATATGCATTCGTACGGTGCGACACGACGTGCCGTGTGGATCCGCTGATTCCGCAAACGAGCGCAATGCGAGATCTGCGACGATATTCGGTGAATTTTAGCAAACGCTGCTATCTCCGCGCCGCCGCTACGTTATGTCCCACGGCGGCCGCATTACATCCGCGCTTCGCACACTTACGGACGTCTTACAAAATATTCTCGTAACGTACTGTTGCGTAAGTAAAATACAGAATATGGCGCTTTAGTTTTTCGGCAGCGGGTCGATAGTAAAGATGCAGCATTTCGATTCAGCCACCACATTATCTGGCACCACTTTTATCTGGAGGATTCGCATATGGCAGTCGGTCCGGTTTCATCCAGCAGTAACTCCATCTCGAGCGCGCAGACGGAGCAGTCGAGCGCGCACAGGCAACGCCGCCAAGACTTCGACGCGCTGTCGAAAGCTTTGAGCTCCGGCGACTTGTCCGGAGCGAAGAGCGCATTCGCAGCGATCCAGCAGGACATCAAGGCCGTCACGCAAACGCAGTCTTCGCAGAAGACCGAGACCAACACTCAGAGCCCGGTGAAAATCGCGTTCCAGGCGTTGAAGGACGCGATCAGCTCGAACGATTTGACCGCAGCCCAGAGCTCATTCTCTACGCTCGAGCAACTGCGCGGACAACGCCACCAGGGCCAACGAGCCGACGGCAATACGAATGCGCCAGCAGCCAGCAGCACCAGCATTCAGTCGCTTTCGACTGGGATCAGCGTTAAAGCCTGATCCGTCAACTTCGATCTATCAGCGGATTTCCAAGCGCGGCCGAAGCGTTGCTCCGGAAGCCGCTGAGACGATCGCGACCTCCGCACATCGACAATTGCATCTCGGTGTAGCGGGAAGCGAACACGGCACTCGCCATTGCAGCAAAATGGACGGCGTAAAGCCAGGCATTCGATACCGATCCTTCTCGCCAAGCCCTACTCCGCTGCGTCGCGTCTGCGCGCAATCGATTCGATGACGAACTGGATGGCGTCTCGCCGTGTGGATTAGCGGTCGAACCGTTTCGCATCGACGTCCAGATCGGGCGAGATCCAACGCAATTTGCGCTACTGCGCGCCGCTGGGTTGGCGCGCGGAGGAAAATTCTAGATCCGCAAAGCGCTTCGAATCATCGCAACGCGCGCGGGTTGACTTGCGTCACACCGAACCGCCAAGCATAGCGACCCCGTTAACGCTGCGTATCGTCCCCCAGATCGAACCGACCTGACACCGCCGCGATTCTTGGCTGCACTGGGCACCATCCGCGGAATTTTCTCTGTGATTCGATACATCGTGCGCCCGAGGTTTCCGCGGCTGCGCCGCCGCGCTACTCAAGTTCCTGCGCGTTTTGTCGAAGGCTAAGGTACGCAAGTTCGCCGCGCAATGGATCAATGGAGTATCCAACATGAGCGAAGTACTGCCGCTAGCCTTCAGCCAACCGGAAATCTGCGCCCGGATCGATGCGCTCGATAACGCCGAGCTCGACACGCTCCCCTTCGGCGTTATCGGCTTCGACGCCGAAACCGTAGTGCGCCGCTATAACGCATTCGAGTCGAAGCTGGCCGGACTGGGGTCGCAGCGCGTGCTGGGCAATCCCCTGTTCACCACGGTCGCGCCGTGCATGAACAATTTCATCGTCGCTCAGCGATTTGAAGACGCGGCGGCGAACAGCCGTGCCCTCGATGAGAGCATCGATTATGTGTTCACGCTTCGCATGCGGCCCATCAAAGTAAAACTGCGGTTGCTGGCGTTGCCCGGCATGGCGTTGCGCTACGTGCTAGTGGACCGGCCGTCGTAAGTGCAAGGCGACACGTTGAATGTCGCCGACGAATATGAGGCGTTGATCCAATTCCTCTACCTTGCCCCCGTCGGGCTTGCGCAAACCTCGCTTGACGGCGACATCGCCCTTATCAATCCGATTTCGGCGCAGCTCCTGATGCCGCTTTCGCGCGACGGCGGCTTGTCGAATCTGTTTACCGCTCTCGAAAGCGTCGCTCCGGAACTGCGCCACCTGACGGCGGGTTTTGAGCCGCGCCACGGCATGGTATGCGACGCGCTGCGCATTCAGCTAAGTGCCGACGTTCGCGGTAAGTCCGGACCCCATATGCTGTCGCTTACCCTGCTCAAGCTGGATGAAGCGCGACTCATGGCGGTGCTAACCGACATTACGCTGCAGGTGAAGCGCGAGCGGCTGCTCAAGCAGAACGAAGCGTGGCTCAACGCCGCCCTCACCGGCATCAGCGACTACGCCCTCGTGAGTCTGGACGCGCGCGGACTCATCGACGACTGGAACACGAGTATCGGCCGGGTGACCGGCTTTACACAGGAGGCCCTGCTTGGTCGTCCCTATTCGATTGTCTACCCAGAGGACGCGACGACACCACATCGCTTACTGGACCGGCTGCGCGAGGCGGATGAGAACGGCTGGAGCCTGGACGACGGATGGCGGATGAGAGCCGATGGCACGCGGTTTTGGGGTAGCGCCATGATCGCCCCGCTGCGCGACCGCGACGATCCGGCTCAGGGTGACATTGCGTCGACTGCCTATGAACAGGCT
>JBBRGM010000341.1:0-5393 GCA_038240725.1 Burkholderiales bacterium
GTGCGCGATCGCGCGTTCGGCGTTTGGCGATTGGTGTAACGATCGCGACACCAGACGTGCACGGAGCTCCGCCAGCACGCGCACGGCGCCGACGAAATCGCGCGGCGCGTCGGCAGGGACGCCGAACGCATGCTGTACCTCGCGTATGGACATGCCGGCGGCCTGCGCCGCTGCCGCAATTCGGTCCGAGCCCTGCTCGTCGCCGGCTGCCGGCATGCGCCGGCGCATCAGCTCCAGCGCGTCGCGCCGCAAGGCGTGCAGCAGCTTCGGCAGCTGCCGCTGAGCAGAATAAAACCGGCCCATGGCGGTGAAGTGCTCGCGCAGACTGCGGCGATCCAGTGCGACCTCCGGCTGCAGCGGGCCGAAGCGCGGCATCGCACGCCACAGCGCGAGAATCAGCAAAATCGCGAACACGGCGATAGCGGGCAATGCATGCTGCACCAGCCACTGCGGCAACGACTGCAATTTGAGTTGCGGCACGAGCCAGACGTCGATCGGCGCCCCATCGTCGCTGCGCACGAGTTGCCACAGTAACTCGGCATGATCGAGGCGGCCGATGGCCTGGTTGGTGAACGGCACCAACGTCGACAGGATCGTGATGCGCCCGGCACCGTCGGCGAGTTGCAGCATGCGCGTATCGCCGCGGGTAGTGTGTTGCCAGCTTGCATGACCGCCGACGTCGTGCAGCACCGGCGTTCGCGGCAGCGAAATGCGAAGGTGCGCGCCGTTCGGCAAATCGACCTCATCGACCGCGTCCGGGCCGCCCACGCCGTCTGCAGTCGATGTGACGCCGAGCTGTTCGAGAAACGAATCGCGCGCGAACGGCGGCTCCGCAGCGACGATCAGATGCCCACCTCTGCGCACCCAGTCCCGCAAAGTGCGTATCGCGACGGGATTCAAGCGATCGCGATCAGCCATCAGAACTCGGCCGCCGGCGGGAAACTGCGCCAGCTGGGCGATGTCGCCGCTCTCCTGTACGCGCGCGCCCAACCGCACGAGCAACTGACGCGCTGCCAATAGATAATCGGCGCGGGCCTCTCCGCTCATGCCGACCCAGGTACGCTGCTTGACGATGGCGTAGGTGCGCGTGAACCAGAGGGCACTCAGACAAAGCAAAACGCCCGCAATGCCGAGGTAGAGTACCCGCCGGCCGGGCTGCAGGCTGGTCGCGGTGCTCATCTGCAACGCTCGTCTGAGCTCATCGGTGCAACCGGAAATAATCCGGCCACTCGACCGCCAGGCGTTCGATATCGCGCAGCGGCGGCATGCGATGCGCATAGACGGTGTCGCGCCAGGTTGCGACCAGGCGCTCGAGATAGTTTTGCGCCGGCACGCCGAGTCGCGTTCTCGACTTTTGCAGGCAGTCGGTTTCGGTATCGCTGCCGTCGAGCTCGACGCGATCGCGCGCGAGCAAGGTTGCCAACGATGCGCGGTATAGCAGCGACAATGCGCCCACGAGATTGCCGGATTGCGCCAGCTTGCGCGCGGTCGCGGCAACGTCGTCCGGCAAAGCTTCGGGCCGCACGTCCAGACCGAAGAGCGTTACCGGCGGTTGCCAGTCGGCGTTGACGGTCGACTGACGTGCACTCACTCGCTGCACCACCCAGTAGAGCACTACGAGCACGACACCGGCCAGCACCAGCCAGACGAGTGCACGCACGACTTCCGACATGCCCCTGATCAGCGAGCCAAGGCCGCTCAGATCCCATGGTTTTCCGGGTGGCGCAGGCGGCGACGGATGCAGCTCCACCACGCGGAATTGCTCTTCGTATTCTTGGAATTCCGGCTGCGCGAGAATCTGTTTGATCTCGACGGCGGCGCGGCGCTCCGGCTGCGCGGCTGGTTGCGCGTGGGCGCTATGATCATCCGTGAGCAGCGTAACGATCGCGGCCATCAGCATCGCTGCGATAGCGCCCACGGCGCGTCGGCTGATGCGTTCCCGAGCGGGAGCCAGTCGCCGCAACTGCACCTCGAGATCCCAGCCCTCCAAGGCGATACGGCGGTTGAGATACAACGCGAATCCGCCTGCGACATAGAACGGTTCGACCAGTGCAATCGCGACCAGGTAAGCGGCGGTCGAGATGTATAACGCCAAACCCTGATTCGCCTGGAACGGTTTGAAGAACGAGAACGCGTCGAAGAACTCGCGCACGGACGCCGGCATGAGCAAATCGTAGAGCCCGAACAGCGAGAAGAACACGACGATCTCGAAGGCCACGCAGACGACCATGAGCCATGCGGCGTAACCGCCGACGCGTTTGCGCAGCTGCTTTACACGCAAGCGCGCGGTCGCACCGTTCGCGTTCTCGAGCTGGCGTACGGGAAGTGCGAACGATCGGATCGTGCTGACTCGGTGCAGCGTCAGTCCGAGCAGAAAACCGTTGCGCGCAAAACCTGGAACGGCGCGCAGCGTCTCGCGCCAGGTGGGCCGCGAACCGAACACGGCGCCGGCGAGTACGTGCAGGACGATGCGATCGAACAACGGCTTCAACCACCACATTGCCAGGAGCGCCCAGGTCGGCGGCAATGCCACGCATGCGATAACGGCGAGCGGAACGAATGCAGCAAGCCAGGCGGCATACACACCCTGCCAGCTGCCGCGCACCATGGCGAACCCCAGATCGATGGCTTCCCATGGACTGCGCTGGCGCAAAACCACTGACAGCCGCTCAAGCTCCACGCGTGCGGCCTCCGAACGCGAAGTACGTCAGCAGCAGAATCCACATCGCGGCGCCGACCGCATACTTTGCAGTCGGCGGCACAAATGTGCGCGGCGACCAGAACGCTTCGATTCCCGCCGCGATCAGCAGCATGGTCGACAGGCCGACTACGAGCGGTACCGATTCTTTTGCAGCGATGCGCAACGCTGCGCCGCGCGTACGCCGGCCCGGGGCGATCAGCGCGTAGCCGAGCTTCAATCCGGCAGCGCCCGACAAACAGATTGCGCAAAGCTCGAACGCACTGTGGCCGGCGGTGAAGGAAAAGAAATTTCGCGCGAGTCCGGCGTGCACCAGATGTCCGGTGACAGCACCGATGAACAAACCGTTGTAGACGAGATAGAACAGCGCGCCGATGCCGAACAGCAGACCGCTGGCAAAGGTTTGAAATCCGATGCGCACGTTGTTGAAGATGTAGAAGCCGAACATTGCGACATCGCTGTCCGCTTGCCGCTTGCGACCGAGCTGTTGCGCAGCGCTGCCGTACATTTCCTGCACGCCGTCCAGCGCTTCGGCCGGCAGAATGATGTACGCGAAATCCGGATAGCTCGGGATGATCGCGGTCAACAGCAGCAGCGGGCCGAAAAACAATAGCGCTGCGACCAGTACGAAACGGATCTCGCGCCTTACCGAACGCGGAAAACCGCCGCGGAAAAATTGCATGAGCTGATCCGTGCTCCGGCTGCGCGCACCGTAGAGCGCTTGATGTCCGGCGAGCACCAGCTGACCCAAGCGGTCGATCAACTCCGCGCTGTATTGTCGATCGCGTGCGAGCGCCAGCTGCTGGCAGAGCTCGCGATAGCGCGCAGGAATGTCGAGCACGTCGATAGTCGTTGCAACGGACTGGTCCGCGCGGCGCGGTCCAAGGCTTTTCAGCCAGTCGGCGAATTCAGCCCAGCGCGCGCGATACGTTTCTTCGAAAATGTCCTGCCTCATCGGCAATCACGCGGCGGCGTCACGTACGACGTCCGATCAAATGGTTGGCAATCCCCAGAAGGCGCGCCAGCGCACCGGCGTCCGATCGATTGCCGGTGAGATAAGGCACCAGACCCGCCAATTCATGCGCGCGCTCTTCGGTCAGCTGTGGAACGCGAGCGGCAAGGTCGAGCAGCACACGCTGTTCCGCGGCCGTCAGCGGCAACGGCGGCACCGCAGGAACGGCGTTCGGAATGAGACCATGACGAACTGCATTGTCGCGATAAACCACGACCGTTCCTGCGGCGATATCGCCGATGCGTTGGAAATCGCGGCTGAGCAGCATCGACACCAGCCCGAAACCGTAGATCAACGGCAGAAAATCCACCGCGCGCAGCAAATTGCGAATCAACGCGGCGGGCATTTGCACCGGCGTGCCGTCGCTATGCAGAACGGCTAAGCCGAACGCTTTTTTGCCAGGCGTCGCACCCTTCGCGTACACCTCGAACAGCGCGGGATACAGCCACTCCATCGCGAAGTACAAGATGAGCGAGAGTCCGACGCCGAGCTCGCCGAGCAATCGAATCGGAATACTGAGGACGATCAAAAACCCCAGCCGCGCGAACAGATCCAATAGCCATGCGAGCGCGCGTACGACGGGGCCGGCCAAACGCAAGGTCAGCTCGATGCCTTCGGGTGTCGGAATTTCACGCGCGGTGTCGAGCATGCCTGCGGGGGAGGGCAGCGGTTAATCGAGATCCGTTGGGGCGAAGATGTCCCGGTAGCTGGCATACACCGACGCGATCATCGTGGGCGCGAGAATGAGCAGACCGAGAAACACCGGCAGCATCGCGACGACAAAGAGCAAGGATGCAGCGACACCGTAGAGCAGGAACGGCATCATATTCTTATAGCTGCCCTGGAAGCTCTGCTTCATCGCCGCCAATGGTTTCTCGTCGTGGAACACCACGAGGGCGGGCGCAAACCAGATTGCCATGACCAGTGGAATCATGAAAATCGAAAACCCCAGCAATATGATCGCAACCGCGATGGGATTTAGCGCCAAGCCGCGCCAACCTGCGACGTTGGCAATCATTCCGAACCCGAACGCCAAGGCGAAACCGATACCGATCGCCACTATTCCGGCGAGGTACAGTGCTCCGACCATAGCCAGCGGGCCGAGCTTCTCTTTGAATCCTGCAAACAGATGCGAGATCTCGAGCGGGCGGTCGTCCATCAGCGCATCGCAACCCAGCATCAGACCCCCCGTGACCACCGGGAACAAAATATTCAACGCCAGATTTCCGACCACCGGTATGAGCGCCAGCACGAACATCAGCGGTAGGTAAATGATGACGATCGCGATCCAGGTGCCGGGATTCATCTTGAACAGCTGAAAGCCCTGCACGATCCACTGCCAGCCGTTGCTGGAAGGCACGCGCCGCCCGCCCGGGATGAATACGCCGGCGCTGGTTTCATGCGATACGTCTGCCACCGGCGCGGACGGTGCAGCGTAGGGGTTCTGCTGTTGCATCTACACCTCGCAAGTCGACCAGGGTCGACATCTTAACGCTATTGAATGGTTGTCCCCGGCGGGTAGGCAGCCCGATATGACGGCTGCTTTGCTAGGGAAGCTCTGAACAAGTCTTGCGACGCGCGTTGCGTCAGGTGCGGATGGATGCGAGGCGTCGCGACGAAGCCAAGGTAGGTACCTTGGCGAGGAGCGCAACGATGCAGACGCCGCACCTGACGCAACCCAAT
>JBBRGM010000342.1:0-5390 GCA_038240725.1 Burkholderiales bacterium
TGTGCGTGCGATGCGAAAGAGACCTCCGCACGTTGCGGAAGAAAAATCTCAGTCGCCATCCGACCTTCGCTGGTCTTTGCCTAAGGGAGAATTCAATGTATCGCTCAATCTGCGGCCGCCTGGCGTTTATCGCCGCGGCCGGTTTTTCACTCGTATCGCTCTCTGCATCCGCAGACACCATCACGCTTACCGGCACGCTGCGCGACTTTGCCTACGGCGGACCGACCGGTGCATTGGGGTTGTCGCCCCATCCGGACTTCGAAGCTACAGTCTCTGGACTTACCCCCGGCATGGTGCAAAGCACGCTCGGCGCAGACGGTAAGCCGGTATTCGCAGGCGGCGGTAGCGTCACTAGTGCCGCGACATTCGATCAGTGGTATCGCGATGTCCCCGGTGTTAATGCATCCAAGTCGTACAGCATCAATTTGACCTCGGGCGCCGGCGGCGTCTACACCTACAGCAATAGCGCATTCTTCCCGCTCGACAACGACCTCAACGGCAACCAGGGTCTGGATCACAATTTTCACTTTACCTATGAATTGGCCGGAACCTTCGGTTACACCGCCGGAATGAATCAGACGTTCGCCTTCTCCGGCGACGACGATGTCTGGGTATTCTTGAACGGTAAGCTGGCGATCGACCTTGGCGGCATTCATGGTGCGACTAGCCAATCCGTAAACCTTGATACGGTGGCTGGGAGTCTGGGGCTGGCGGATAAGCAGAACTACGCATTCAACATGTTTTTTGCCGAGCGGCATACCAACGCGTCGAACTTCCGCATCGACACGACTCTTCCCCTTGAGGTCGTGCCTGAGCCTTCGACCTATGCCGCGATGATGGCCGGGCTGGCTTTCGTGGGCTTCATGGGCTATCGCCGCCGCAACGCAGTGACGGCAAGCTAACTCGCAAGTACCGTCAGAAAGAGGCGGCTTTGGCCGCCTTTTTTTTTGGCGGTTGCACCGCCGAATCGAGCCAGGCCGGTCGATCCTATAATGCGCAACCGCAACCGCACACAATTTCATTCATTCTCGTGAGTTCATCCGCAGGATCTTCCGCGCCCATCGTCGTGCTCGTCCACGGCCTTTGGATGAGAGGCTGGGTATTGGCGTTCCCGCGCATTCAACTGGCGCAGCAAGGCTATCGTCCGATCGCGTTCTCCTACCCGTCGATTCGTCTGCCGTTGGCGAGCATCGCGGGCCGGCTCGCCGAACTCGTTCGATCGTTGCGGGCGCCGGTGCATCTCGTTGGTCACAGCCTCGGTGGCCTGGTGGTCTTGCAGATGCTCGCAAACCATCCCGAACTTGCGGTCAAACGGGTTGTATTACTGGGCAGCCCTTGCATGGGCTCGACAGCGGCCAGGCACTTGGCGCGATTCCATTTCGGGAGAGCGATTATCGGTAGGGCGATCGGGCAGTGGCGGCAAGAAGACGGGATTCTGGCCGCACGACAATTTCAAATCGGCGTAATCGCGGGAACGCAGCCGTTCGGACTCGGCAGGCTGGTGATGAAGCTGCCGCGCCCGAATGATGGCGTTGTTCTGGTCGACGAGACGCGTCTTCCGGGCGCAGCAGATCACATAACAATCCGCGTAAGCCACACAGGCTTGATCTTCTCTTCCAAGGTCAACCTGCAGGTCTGCAATTTCCTGGAGCATGGTCATTTCGCCGTCGCTTAGATCGCTGGTCGCCGCGGTGGCGTCCCTTGTTGCCATGTCGGCCTCCGGTTGCTCGACCGTCGGCTACTACGTGCAGGCGATCGAGGGTCAGTTCGAGCTGGTGCAAAGGGCGCGGCCGATTCCGCAAGTGATCGCCGACCCTTCGACGCCACCAGCGCTTCAGGACAAGCTCGCGCGCGCGATGCAGATACGTGATTTCGCCAGCGCGCAATTGCATCTACCCGACAACGGAAGCTACCGGCGTTACGCGGACCTCAAACGGGCCTATGTGGTTTGGAACGTGTTTGCCGCGCCGGAATTTTCCATCACGCCGAAGGATTGGTGTTTTCCGTTTGCCGGTTGCGTCGGTTACAAAGGCTATTTCAGCAAAGCCGGCGCGGACCAGCTTGCCGCCGATCTCGCCAAGCAGGGCTACGACGTGTACACCGGCGGCGTCCCTGCGTACTCAACGCTGGGCTGGCTCAACGATCCGATTCTCAACACGTTCATCCACTATCCCGATTCAGAGCTCGCGCGACTGGTGTTCCACGAATTGGCGCACCAAGTCGCCTACGCAAAGGGCGATTCCACGTTCAATGAATCGTTCGCGGTCACGGTCGAACAAGTCGGCATCGAGCGCTGGCTTGCGATCAACGGAACGTTGGAACAGCGGAAAGAATTCGACGCCGCGCAAATTCGTAGACAAGGCTTCGTACAGCTGGTGACGAAATATCGCGCGCGGCTCGGAGATGTCTATGCCGAGCCATTGTCACCCGAGCTTATGCGCGAGGGTAAGCGAGCGGTGCAAATGGAGATGCGCGCCGAATACGAACAACTGAAGAAGAGTTGGAATGGCTACGTCGGTTACGACGCGTGGATCGGTCAGTCGTTGAACAACGCACAATTCGCGTCGATCGCGATCTACACGCAGATGGTACCGACCTTCCAGCGTATTTTGCGCGACAACGACGGCGACCTCACGCGGTTCTATACGCAAGTCACGCGACTTGCAGGAATGAAGAAAGCCGAGCGTGACGCCGAGCTGTCTAAGCTTTCAAGCTCAGAAGCCGAAGTCGTGCCGACCCACTAACGATGCAACCTTAGCGAGCCGACACCGTATTCGAATCCGCTACTGCTGTTTCAGCTTTTTCGCCGCCAGGATGCCTTCTGCGCGCTTGTTGCCATTTCCGGCGGCCCGCTGCAGCCACTGTTCCGCTTGCGCGGGATCTTTCCCGACGCCATCGCCTTTCAGATAAAAGATCGCGAGGTTGAGCTGCGCTTGCGGATCGCGCTGATCGGCCGCTAAGGTGAACCAGCGCACTGCTTCAGCGGGATCGCGCGTCACGCCGATTGCCTTGTCATACATCGCGCCCAAGTTGTACAGCGCGTCCGAGCGCCCATCTTTCGCCGCCAATTCCAGCCAGCGTTTTGCAAGCGCGTAGTTGGATTCCACGCCGGTGTGCCCATACAAATAAAGGTTGCCGAGAAACAACGCCGCTTCGCGATCGCCTTGCTCGGCAAGCGGGGTAAGCAGCGGAATGGCGTCCCCCGGCTTCTCGCCGCGCACCACGAGGCGTGCCTGTTGAATGATCTTTCCATCCGACGGCAGGAAACGCAGACTTGCTACGAACGGCTCAAGTGCTTGCGCTACCGCCGGTGCAATGTCGGTCAGGTTGCTGCGTTGTGCGTAGCGTACGGTAACGACCATCTCCGCAACGTCGGGTCGCACGCAGCTCATGCCACGCACCAGCAAAATGCCGGGCGCTGCGGTGGACGTCCGACTGTCCTCGAACTTCGCCTTGAACCGAGCGCACAGAGCGCCTTTCGGTGAGTAGGCCTCCGCCGAATAGTCGAGCAGCTTCGTCGCCGGATCAGGCAGGGCCTTCTGCTCTTCTTCGACTAGTTTCAGCAGCGCGTCCTGGCCGGCGATGCCTGGCTCGACCTTGCGCGCCTCGACGATGGCAGCGGCGCTGACGTCGTCCGGATATTCCTTCGCGAGGTCCGCGTATTGACCATCCTTGGCGAGCGACTTCCAATCGGGGTCGGCGGGGATGTTGACGATGAAGCCGTCGAACCCCCAAGGCGTACCGGGTACCGCGATGGGATTGCGTTTGCTCTCATCGGCGCTCGCGGCGGGCAACGCCCACGCGACCATCGACAGACTTACCACCAGCAACGCGACACGCCTCGCGCGGCGTCGCAGCTTCATTGGTTGACTTGCCATGCTATTGCCCTCATTGAAAAGTTATCGCGTGTATTGCTTGAATCTTACGCTTCGGTCCGATTCGCGAACGGTGGTCAGGCTAACATAGACTCCAGATCCGGCCCGGCATCACACCGAGGACTCCATGAATGCGGTTTTGATCACCGGCGCGTCGAGCGGAATCGGCGCCGAGTTCGCGCGCATTTTTGCCGCGCACCGATACAATCTCGTTCTTGTCGCACGCAATCAGCAGGCGCTCGAACGCCTGGGCGATGAACTGCAGCGGGCGCACGGCATCCAAGTAACAACGCTTGTGGAAGATCTGAGCGAGCCCGACGCAGCGTCGCGCGTCTACGTTCATGTTACCGCCGCCGGTATTCAAGTAGAGACGCTGATCAACAACGCCGGTCTCGCTCGCTTCGGAACCTTCGCGGATGACGATGTCGACGCCGGATTGCGACTGCTCCAGCTCAACATCGTCGCGCTATCGCATCTGACGAAGTTGTTCTTGCCGTACATGATTGCGCAAAAGCGCGGCAAAATCTTGAACGTCGCGTCGATCGCTGCTTTCATGCCCGGCCCGTTGATGGCGATCTACTATGCGACCAAAGCCTACGTGTTGTCGTTCTCCGAGGCCTTGGCCAATGAGCTGCGCGGCACCGGTGTCACGGTGACAGCGCTTTGCCCGGGGCCGACGCACTCGCAGTTCATGGCGCGCGCCGGTCTGCATGAATCGCGATTGTTCAAACTCGTTCCGGTGGCGGACGCAAGCGCGGTTGCGCAAACAGGGTTCGATGGGATGATGCGCGGCCGTACCGTCGTGATTCACGGCATGCTGAACTGGCTGCTCGTGCAGAGTGTGCGCATCGGTCCGCGCAAGCTCGTCACGACAGTCATGCGTGCGATGCTGGACAGAATTGCCTGAAAACCACTTTGCGTCCCCCGAAAACCACTTTGCGTCCAGGGTTGCGCTGCCCGCTGCGCCCCGGGCTTCCAGGTACACTAGAACCACACACAAGTTAGCGAGGCTAAAGTGAGACAGACACTGAACGGAATTTCTGCGGCGCGGGTATTGTTCGCGGCCATCCTGATCGCATTCAGCGCAATGATGGGTGCCAATGCCGACGTCGGCGATCAAGCCAAGCTCAAGACCGTTCTGCTGAACGGCCAGCCGGTCACAATGGAGCAGCTCAAGGGCAAGGTCGTCATGGTGAATTTCTGGGCGACCTGGTGCCCGACATGCAAGGCCGATATGCCGGGCTGGCAGAAATTCTACGACGCGCATAAGGCCCAAGGATTCGAGCTCATCGCGCTCAGCATCGACGACGATGAGAAACTCTTGCGCAGCGTTTCGAAAGAGCGCGGCTACAGCTTCCCGATCGCCTGGCGCTTCGACGACAAGACCGACGACAATTTCGGCGATGTGATCGGCACGCCGACGTTGTACATCGTCGATCGCAACGGCAAAGTCGCGTGGACCAAACGCGGCCGTGTAACGCCGGAACAGCTCGCCGAAGTCGTCGAGCCGCTGCT
>JBBRGM010000343.1:0-5316 GCA_038240725.1 Burkholderiales bacterium
ACGCCCGTGATGAACGCTGACCCGGTTGGTGTCGGTGTCGGTGTCGTTGTCGGTGTCGGTGTCGGTGTCGGTGTCGTTGTCGGTGTCGGTGTCGGTGTCGGTGTCGGTGTTGGGGTAGGCGACGTGGTTGGGTCGCCGGCCATCGCCGGTCGAAAACCTACGTCCACCCAATAGTTCGACGACCGGAAGTTCTGCCTGGGGAACGCGCTAGCGGAGCTGTAAGTGTAGACGCCGTTGCTGCCATCCACACCGTCCTTCAGCGCATGCAAGGGTGGACTATCGCGGCCGACGAGGAATCCGTTACCGTCGATATCATCTGCGTATCGCCCAACCGGTGCGTGGTAAGAAGCGACGTAGGTGACGCCGGCGCTAATCGACACGGGCTTCGCAAAGTCGGCTTTCTGCCAGCCCGAAGCCGTTTCACCGGTGAAGGTGACTGAGCTGAGAAGTACGCCGTCTTTGGTCCAAAGGCTGCCGACATGAACGCCGGTGTTGGCTGCAAATTTGTAGAATCGAATGCTCGTGATTACACCGGCAATATCCGAGCGGAATTTGACGCCCACCTCGATCGAATGCGTGTCTCCATCAGCCGGCGATACCGGCACCGCACTCGGTGGCCAGAGCGTGATAGACGTGCTGTAGACGACATCTACCCAATAATTGCTGCCGTGATACGAACCGGTAGGAAAAGTGGCGCTTGCACCGTAGGCGTAGACGCCGTTGCCGCCGTCAATGCCGTCTTTCAGCGCATGCAAAGGTCCGCTGTCCACGCCTTTAGTGGTGAAGTAGCCGTTGTCACCCGCGTAATGTCCGGTGTCGGTATGGTAGGACGCAACGTAAGTCACACCCGCAGCGATCGCAATCGGCGCTGAAAATACAACCTGCTGCCAACCCGATGCGGTCTCACTGGTAAACGTCCCGGCGGCGAGCAGCTTGCCGCTCGTGTCCCAAAGATGTCCGATGTGCGTCCCTGTATTGCCGGTTGACTTGTAGAAGCGGATTCCCGTTATGAATCCGCTCGTGTCGCTGCGAAATTTAACGCCAACTTCGATCGCCCTGCTCTCTGCAGTCGCCCCGGATGCGGGTACCGCGGTCGACGGAAAAAGCGTAGTGATCGATGATGCCGTTGTTGCGTCGATCGCAGCGCTGGCGAGCGCTGGTACAAAAATAAACAATATCGCAGCGAGCCAAGTGGCATACCGGCGCGAAGCTTCTCGCCAGCAGCGAAAGGTTGGACAACCCGCGCGCTCGGTATGCGGTGCGGGTACAAATGTAGGCTGGATGTCCCCAGCGATTGCTGTAAGAAGTTGTGTGGATAACATGACGCTCTCTCGGGTTTAAATATTTGAACGCCGTAAGAGTCGGCGCCCGGTCGGTGTCTGGACCCTGCAAACAAACGGCAGCCCTGATACCTATGAGAGACATCGGCAAAACAGTCAAACAACTTGAATCTTTTGTTATTAACTGTGTATTTTTATTTGTATATATCTGTATCTAAACATTTTATTAAACCAATTATTTCGATCAATTATTATGTCTTAGCCGTCGCCCACTCCCGACATGCGAATTGGCGCAACGTTCGGCAACTGCGCATGGCCCCGCGCGTGCGCAATGACATGCGACGCCCCATATGCAACGTAGAGATCGAATCTGATTGCGCGAAAACAGCGTTGACTGTTGTCACGAGGGAGAATTTTATGTCCCGCATTTTCATCACCGGCGCCGCAGATGGCCTCGGACTAATGGCCGCGCGCCTGTTGATCGGCAGCGGCCACAAAGTCGTTTTGCACGCACGCAGTTCGGCGCGAGCAAAACAAGCGCTCGCCGCGGCGCCTGGCGCACAAGCGACGGTGGCCGGCGATCTGTCGAGCATTGCGGACTGTCGGCAGATCGCGTTGCAGGTAAACGAGCTTGGTGCGTTCGATGCGGTGATTCACAACGCGGGGGTCGGCTATCGGGAGCCGCGGCGGATTGCGACCGTCGACGGACTGCCGCATGTGTTCGCAGTCAACACATTGGCGCCCTACATTCTCACCGCGCTGATCAAGAAACCAAAACGTCTGATCTATGTGAGCTCAGGACTGCACCAAAGCGGGGATGCGAGTCTGCAGGACCTCGAATGGAACACCCGCTGCTGGAACGGCTCGAGCGCCTACTCGGATTCGAAATTGCATGATGTGATTCTCGCGTTTGCCGTCGCGAGGAGATGGCCGGAGGTTTTCTCGAATGCGCTCGAGCCCGGCTGGGTCGCGACCAAGATGGGCGGACCGGGCGCGCCCGACGATCTCGCGGCGGCACCGAAGACGCAGGTGTGGCTCGCGACGAGCGACGATCCGCAGGCCAAAGTAACCGGCGAATATTTCTATCACCAGCAACGCCGTGCTGCGCTGGCCGCCGCACGCGACGAGCAAATTCAGGATCGCCTGATCGCCGAGTGCGCTCGATTATCCGGCGTGGCTTTTCCTGCGTGAGACCGCCGTGCTGAGCAGATTAATCCCGCGCGAGTGTCAGCACGGTTCGAGCAAGACGTAGCCGAAGAACTCGCGCGCCGCTTTGCGCCGCTTCGGCGACATGAAAAGCATGCCGATCTTCATTGCGATCTTCAGTGGCGGAGGCAGCGGAATGGCGCGCCCGAGCCGCTCGCCCTCTTCCGATACGTAGCGGATCTGTCTCGCCCGCCACCCGTGCTGTAGAAAGAAATCGGACCAGTCCGCGGGCTTGAACCGGAACGCGGCGTTCGTCATGACGCGCGCCATGGCTTTTCGTTCTCGATATTTGATCATATCGGGATGCATGTAATCGACCACCCAAAATCCGGCATGATCCAATGCCCTCAAGTCATCGGCCAGCGCCGCGGCCTGGTCGTTGTCGAGATAGGGAACAACGCCTTCTGTGATCACGAGCATCTTTTTCGTCTGCCCATTTACACGAGCGAATAGCCGGCGCCGCTCCGCGCGATCGGCCAGATCGATCTTCACGCGCTCCAACCGGCATCGCGGACTTTCGCCGGCAAGCAGCGTTTCTTTATGTTCGACGATGTGCGCATAGTCCGCTTCGATCCAGGTGAGATTCGGCGGCAGGTTCATCCGATACGGGCGCGTGTCCAATCCCGCGCCTAGATTGAGAACGAGATCAACGCCCGCTTCGATTGCGGTCGCGATGTAGTTGTCGATAATGCAAGTGCGTAGCGCGACAGTCCAACCGACGACGCGCGATAACGGCATCGCGTTCGCGATCTCTGCGCCCCGCTTCCCCGCGAGACGGCCGGCAAACGGATCGCTGAACAGCGCGTCGGTGCGCTCGGTTTCGACTGCGCGAAGATGCGCAATCCAGAAAGACGTGTCGGATACGTCCCTGATCAACGGTTCAGCCATGGGTGTGCAAAAGAGTCCATTCAGATATTGACCGTAAACTGGCCGCTATCGTTGCAACGGCTCGGCTCTGCACCGAGTGCTCTATGATGGTACGAGTTCCGGGCTATCGAGCACACGCGGCGATATCGCCTGAGCCCAGCGTTCCGGGGAGCACGCTGCACGTGCCCAATCCGGTTGCGTTATGCTCAACTTCGAGCGAGGACCAGACGTCGCGCCAACGACCTTGGAACAGGGCGATCTTCACATGATTCAGAAACGGACATTCGGACGCACCGGCCACGCAAGCACGGTTACATTGTTCGGCGCAGCCGCACTCGCTCGAGCGAGTCAAGACGACGCTGACCGCGCACTCGACGTGCTGCTGCGCTACGGCGTCAACCACATCGATACGGCGGCTGCGTACGGCGATTCGGAGCTGCGCATCGGGCCGTGGATGGCGCGTCATCGCAAAGATTTTTTTCTTGCTACCAAGACCGGATCGAGAACCGCGGCGGCAGCTCGCGAAGACATTCATCGCTCGCTCGAGCGGCTGCGGGTAGACCAAGTCGACCTGATTCAGCTGCACTCGCTTGGACATCCGGACGATTGGGATCAGGCGATGGGACCGGGCGGCGCGCTGGAAGCTGTGATCGAAGCGCGGCAACAAGGGCTAGTGCGTTTCATCGGCGTAACTGGACATGGCTGGAGCATCCCTGCCATGCATCGACGCAGTCTCGCACATTTCGATTTCGACTCCGTCCTCCTTCCATACAATTATTTCATGGCGCAAGATCAGCGCTATCGAGACACGTTCCATGAAGTTCTTGCGACCTGCGCGGAGCGAAATGTAGCAGTCCAAATCATCAAGTCGATCGCCCGCGGCCCGTGGGCGGCGGCTGACCGCACGCACACCACGTGGTATCAGCCGCTCGAAGGGCAAGCCGACATCGACCGCAGCATTCACTGGATCATGGGGCTGCTGCCGAACGCGTTCATCAATACCGCGGGAGACGTGAACCTGCTGCCCAAGATTCTCGACGCGGCAAGCCGCTTCGCGCGTCAGCCGACCGATGCAGAGATGTCGGAGATGCTCGGCGCCGCGCGGATGACATCGCTGTTCGGCCTACATGCCTGACCGGGCAAAGGGTGGAAGGCGTCAATCAATCTTTGAACGCCACGATCTTCCATCCAGTCCGACTGCACAAATCGTTGAATCCTCGCGGCGGGTCATAAGCAAGCTCAAACGCTCGCCGCACGTTTCTAATCGTTCAACCAGCAAATCCAGCAAACATGATTCCAGCGAAAGACGGACTCGAACGCCTGCGCGAAGGCAACGCCCGATTCGTATCGAATGTTCGCAGCCATGAAGTGCTCACCAGCCAGACTCGCCGTGAGGAAGTCGCTGCCGGGCAGGAGCCGTTCGCGATCATTCTCGGATGTTCCGACTCGCGCGTGCCGGCCGAGATCGTGTTCGATCAAGGCTTGGGAGATCTGTTCGTCATCCGCGTCGCCGGCAATATCGTTGCGCCGTCGCAAATCGGCAGCGTCGAGTTTGCCGCAGAGCGATACCACACGCGGCTGGTCGTGGTGCTCGGACACTCGAACTGCGGCGCAATTTTGGCCACGGTAGAAGAACTGGGACGGCGGTCGGAGGAGCAATCGCCCAATCTGCGCTCCATCGTCAACCGAATCCGCCCATCCGTAGAAGCGCTCCTGGACCCTGAGTTCGGCTATAAACCGGCCGATCTGGTGCACCGAGCCGTGCGCGCCAATATTCGTATGTCGGCAAGCCATCTTCGACACGGATCAGAGCTACTCGAGCATCTGATCGAAAAGGACGGGCTGTTCGTCGTCGGCGCCGAGTATTCGCTGGAGACCGGCGTGGTTGAATTCTTCGATGGCGTGTGAGAGAGGCAAGTGCATCGCTTGCTTTTGTAATTTTAGTGCGACTCAGGGAACAGGG
>JBBRGM010000344.1:0-5315 GCA_038240725.1 Burkholderiales bacterium
GGGATCGCCGTGAACACCACGCCCGACAGTTACGATCCGATTCGCCAATTGCAGCTCATGCAATTCGACGGCGCGCAATGGGTGAAGCTGGGCGAGGTGAGCGGGCGCTGAACCGAGTTACAACGCAGCCACGCCCGCTTGTGCAACGATCGCGTCTTGAAACGATTGCACGCCGGACACGCCGATCCCGCCGATGTATTGTCCATCCTGCATGAGCGGCAGGCCGCCTTCGATCGGTGTCGCACCCGGCAACTCGAGCATGACGATGCGCCCGTTCATCACGACATCTTCGATCGCCTTGGTCGGGCGCTTGAATAGAATCGCGGTTCTCGCCTTTTCTTCGGCAATTCTGCTCGATCCTTTCTGCGTGCCGTCCATGCGTTCCAGATACATCAGATGACCGCCGTCGTCGGCGACCGCGATCACCACCGCCCAATGGTTTTTTTCCGCTTCTAATTTCGCCGCGGCGGCGATGCGCTTGGCATCGTCCAACGACAGCGCCGTCTGCTGGTACATTCCCTCTCCCCGTTCGATGCAGTTGTAGATCCCGTTTGATGCAGTTGTAAATCCCGTTCGATGCAGTTGTAGACTCAGTGGAGTTGTAAGCGGTTCTTGTAGACCTTCCCGTCTTTCATCACGAGCTTGATGTTGTCAGGAATCTGTAGCAGGTGAACATCGTTGTGCGGTTCTCCGGCGACGACGACGAGATCGGCGAGATAGCCTTTGACGACTTCGCCGATCTGACCGTCGAGCAGCATCGCCGCGGCGCCCGTGCGCGTCGCTGCAACCAGCGCCTCGGCATGCGAATAGCCGAAGAAGCGCACGAAGTGTTCGATGTCGCGTGCGTTGGTTCCATGCGGTGTCCACGGAAAGCCGTAGTCGCCGCCGACGAGCACGCGCACGCCACGTTTGCGCAGTTGCGCGCAGACCACTTGCGCGCATTCGAACTGATCGACGATGCCGGCGTTCTTGGCGCCCTGCTGCGTGATGCCCCAGGGTTCCGCTTCGTAGATCAGGTTGTGCAGCAAGCCGAGCGCGGGTGCGACGAAGATGCGATCTTTCGCGGCTTCGAGCAGATCCAGCGATTCCTCATCGGCGTACTCGCAGTGATACAGAATATCGACCTCGTTTTTCAGCGCGCTCTTGATCGAGGCAGCGGCGCGCACGTGCGCCGCGACGCGCTTGCCGTGCGCATGCGCGACCTGCACCGCCGTCGCGATTTCCTCGTCGAGCATGACGCTGTGCGCCGGGCGCGCGTTGGGCACGGTGTGATTGCCGGAAACGTTGAGCTTGATCGTATCGACGCCCTCGCGAACCATTGCGCGACAGGCGTGCTGCATTTCATGGGCGCCGTCGACGACGAGCCCGAACGATTCGCGATAAATATGCAGACGGCGTTCGTCGCCCAGGTTCCCGGTGTTGGTGAGTTCGGGCGTCGCAGCGAGCAGGCGAGGGCCGGGGATACGCTCCGCATTGATCTCGTTGCGAATCACAACATCGAGTCGCGGCTTCGCAGAGCCCCCGCTCAAGCACGACGTAAATCCCGCTTCGAGCACGATGCGCGCGTGGTGCATAGTGAGCAGCGTGTGCTCTTCCGGCGGTATGTCGCCGGTGCTGGCCGCTACGGTTTGATGTGCGAACGAGAGGTGCGCATGGCCTTCGATCAGACCTGGAATAATCGTGTGGCCGGTGACATCGATCATCTGCTCAGGGCGAAATTCGGCTGGCGTTTGCCGCCACACCTCTGCGATGCGATTGTCCTGGATCAGCACGTCAGCGCGGAACGCGTCGGCACCGCTGCCGTCCCAGACTTTGCCACCGCGCAACAACATCGTGCTCATCGCAATCACCTCATCGCCGATACATCCCGTCATCGAAGCATAGCCTAATACCGTCGGCCGGCGGCGCCGGTTAGAGCGTCCAGTGCGATTTCGGGAACGTCGGCGGCATTGGTTTCATCCAACTTCGCACGAGCCAGATGGCTCGATTCGATACGCAGCGCAAGCGCAATTGCTCGTGACCGACGGATCGGTCTTCGCGAGGGTTCGCGTTCTGTACGCCCGCTTTGCATATTCTCAACTTACAACGGGAGGTGGGATGACCAGCCGTCGGCAATATATCCTGGCACTCCCGGTAATGGCCGCGCTCGCCATTGCCGGTTATGGCAAGGCCATGTCGGACGATAATGACCGCGACGAGCGGACGGTAACGCATCTCGACAAAAGAATCGACGAACATGCGCAGCGGATGGTCAGCGAAGGCCGGCAGATTTTCCGTTTCGATACGATGGGAGACGAGGCCTTCTGGGGCGACACCATCAAGCTGCATCAAGCGATTCAGGGCAAGCGTTTCGGCGGTGTCGGTGCCGGCGTGAGTCCGCGCACGGCGCTCGCAGTCGGACTGAAGGTGGATGTCGATGCATTGCCCGCTGCGTTGATCGAGACCATTCGCAAAGGTCGCGTCGATCTGGACGACCCCGCCACCACGCTCGCGCTGCTCAAATTGAACGCGGTCGTCGGCGTCACCGGTATATTCGATGCGAGCGGCAGGCTACGTTCGATGGGAACGCAGTGTGCGCTGTGCCACAGCACCGTGGACGACTCGTTCGCGCCGGGTATCGGTCACCGGCGCGATGGCTGGGCCAACCGAGAACTCAACGTCGGCGCGATCATCAACCTCGCGCCCGACCTCAGCACTGTGGCTGCGCTGCTCGAAGTCGAACAATCGACGGTGCGCACAGTCCTGGCGGCGTGGGGTCCGGGTAAATTCGATGCCGAGCTGTTTCTCGACGGCAAGGGCTTTCGGCCGGACGGCAAGACTGCGGCCACCTTGATTCCCCCGGCATTCGGACTGGCGGGCGTCAATCTGCACACGTGGACGGGCTGGGGTTCCGTTACGCACTGGAACGGGTTCGTCGCTAATCTCGAGATGCACGGAACAGGAACCTTCTTCGACCCGCGGCTGAACGATCGCGTGCAGTTTCCGATTGCTGCACGCGCCGGTTTCGGCAACGTTCGCAACGATCCCGATCTGATCAGCAGCAAGTTGCCCGCGCTGCATTTCTACCAGCTTGCGATTCCCGCGCCGACGCCACCGAAAGGCAGCTTCGATCGCAATGCTGCGCGCCGCGGCAAGCAGGTGTTCGAAGCCAAGCAGTGCGCTACCTGTCATGTTCCGCCGACGTATACCGAGCCGGGTTGGAACATGCACACACCCGAGGAAATCGGCATCGACGATTTTCAGTCGAATCGCGCCCCGGACAAGCGATACCGCACGGCGCCGCTCAGGGGATTGTGGACGCACACCGCAGGCGGTTTCTATCACGACGGGCGCTTCGCCACACTGCTCGACGTCGTGAATCATTATGACCGCCACCTTGGCCTGCTCTTGAGCGAGCACGAAAAACACGACCTGGTCGAATACTTGAAGTCGCTTTGAACGACGCGCCGGCGGTCTCTGCAACTCTCTGCGGGACCGCAGTCGACCCTGCGTGCAGCCGAGCGTGCAATCGCTCCGCTGCACGTTTGCATTGACAGGCTATCGCACACAAATGATAATCGTTCGCATTCGCGCTAACTTTAGTTTCAACGGGTCTGGTGACGGACCCGGGTTCAACGGACTAGCTGGTAATGGTTACGCAGGCACTCGAGCTCCCGCACTCCCGGATTGCTCTCGGCGTTGTGATTGCTGCTCACGTCGTGGTGACGTGGGCGGCGTTCCATTTGCTCGAGCGCGCGCATCTGTTCGAGCCAAAACCGATCACGGTGAGTCTGCTGCCGGCCCCTGCCGAGATTATTCCCGATGTAGCGCCGGTGCCGCTACCGGCTGCACCGCCGCCGAAGCCCAAGCCGATCAAAAAGGAACCGATTCCGCAGCCTGATCCGCCGCCTGTGGTCGAGCAAAAGCAGCCGGATCCGCCGCCCATTTCGGAACCGCCGACACCGTCGCCGCCAGTGGTTGCCGAGCCGACACCGGAGCCGCCGGTTGCGCGCCAGCCCGCACCGCAGGCGATAACGCCGCCGGCGCCCGTCGCAGTGGCGCCGCCGCCACCGCCGCCGGTGCAGCAGCCGGTGGCAGACAGCGCGCCGCTGTTCAACGCCGACTATCTGCGTAATCCGAGCCCGGCTTATCCGGCGCTATCACGCCGGCTTGGCGAAGAAGGACTCGTGCTTCTCCGCGTCAACGTAACGCCGCGCGGCGACGCGAAGGAAGTCGACCTCAAAGCCGGTTGCGGGCATCCACGACTGGATCGCGCCGCGCAGGACGCGGTGAAGCAATGGAAGTTCGTTCCCGCCAAGCGCGGCGATCAGCCGGTGGAAGCGTGGGTAGTCGTACCGATTCGATTTTCTTTGAAGGGATGAAGTCATGACAACCGAAAACGTGCATGGCGTCGCGTCGTTTCTGGCGCAGTCCGACGCCGTGGCGATCACGGTGTTGACGATGCTGGTGCTGATGTCGATTGCGAGCTGGTACCTGATCGTGCTGAAGACGCTGCGTAACGCCAAAATTCGCCGGCAGGCGAGGACATTTCTCGAGCATTTCTGGCGTGCGCCCTCGATCGATAACGTGGCATCAGACCTGAGCGCGCATCCGGCGCAGGAACCGTTCGCCCGGCTCGCATCGCGCGGCATCGAGGCTGCTCGCCACTATCGCAAGTCGGCGACGGCGGGGTTAGCTGAATCGGCTGGGCAGGATGAATTCGTTACGCGCGCCATTCGCCGAGGCATCACGCGAGAAACCGCCGCGCTCGAATCCGGCCTCACCGTACTCGCGTCGGTCGGCAGCACCGCGCCTTTCGTCGGTTTGTTCGGCACCGTGTGGGGCATCTATCACGCGCTGATCGGTATCGGCAGCAGTGGCAGCGCAACGCTCGATGCTGTTGCAGGCCCGGTCGGAGAGGCATTGATCATGACCGCGGGCGGGCTTGCCGTCGCAATTCCTGCCGTGCTCGCATACAACATGTTCACGCGCGCGAACCGGCTGGTGCTGTCCGAGCTCGACGGCTTTGCGCACGATCTACATGCGTTCCTGATTACCGGCGCCAAACTTAACAGCGGAACCAGCACGCCGATTCGCACGGAACCTGCGCCCGCGGTGATCCGTTCAGCAGCCGGCAATCCGGCCGCGCGAGGCGCTTAAATGGCATTCGGAGGTTTCAGCGACGACGTCGGCAGCAAGCCGATGGCCGACATCAACATGATTCCGCTGATCGACGTGATGCTGGTGCTGCTCATCATCTTCATCGTGACCGCGCCGCTGCTCACCCATGCGATCAAAATTGATCTGCCGCAGGCGAACACGCAAAGCAATCCCGA
>JBBRGM010000345.1:0-5312 GCA_038240725.1 Burkholderiales bacterium
CCCAACTCGGACGAAGCCTTGTTCGCGCGTACGACCATCGCTAAAGCGTTCCAGCGCACGAGACCGACCAGGCGTCGCTCGATTTCCAGATTCCCAGGAAATTGCGGCTGATGCGCCAGCGTCACCGTGTTGCTGTACGACGTGCTCAACACTGCCGGCAGCGTTATGCGCTGTTCGCGTGCGTGGTCGAGCAGCTTGCGCAAAATAAACGTCGCCCGTTCGCGACCTTCGGTTTCGACGATCGCGTCGAGGGCCTGCAGCCACTCCTTGGTTTCGGTCGGATCGAGATCGGGCGGGAGAACGGCCCAGTGACCGGATGCGGATATATCCGTAATGTCGGACAAGTCAGTCATTGCTGCTCCTGTGGTGAAGGGCGTCGAGCCGTACGGCCAAGCTTCGAAGCGCGAACATTGAACGCCGAAATCGTACTCCGATTCACGAAGCACATGGTTGCGTTTGCCCGGGATAGAATCGGGCTGTTTCGACATAAACTGCTGGGCAAGTAGCTCATTCCGGCAGAAAATACTGTTCATGGTTCTCGACACGATAGATTGGAAGCTCCTGGCCCTGCTGCAGTCCAACGCACGCATCTCGAATGTCGAGCTTGCGAACAAGGTGGGGCTGTCCGCGTCGCCGTGCCTCAACCGCGTTCGCGCGCTGGAGACGAGCGGCTTCATCAGCCGCTACGTCACTCTGCTCGACCCAGTTCGCGTCGGGCTGAAGGTCAGCGTGTTTATTCAAGTGACCCTGGAGAAGCAGATCGAATCCGCGCTGGAAACATTCGAGCGTGCGATTCGCGAACGCCCCGAGGTCATGGAATGCTATTTGATGACGGGCGATGCCGATTATCTGCTGCGCGTGATCGTCCCCGATTTGCAGGCGCTCGAACAATTCATTCTGGGATTTCTATCGCGCGTGCCGAGCGTGGGCAACATCAAGTCGAGCTTCGCGTTGAAGCAGGTGAAGTATCAGACGGCGCTGCCGCTGCCGGGACAGGAGCCGCCGGCGAAAAAGCAGGCGCGCGCAAAGGTGGCGAAGCGACGTTGACGGCGACGGCGCACGTCGCGTGCTCCGTCGCGATGCAAGTTAAAGCGGCGGCAGCTCGACGCCGATCTGTTCCAGAATACCGCGCGGGGCGCCACCTGGAACAACTTCCGGACGAATCATCACGATGTGATCGTCTTGCACGCGATAGAAAAAAAAGTGCTCGGGGATTTGCACGTCACGTCCAGTCGCCTCGACCGGCGCCAGGCCCGGCATCGCAAAAACGCCGGTGTGGCGGCCGCCTTGCCGCCATTTCACCGCGATCAAATCATCCTGCCAGTGCGGCGGATCGCAGTCGTAATGCCAATCCGGAAAGCCCGTATACAGCGCAGTGATCATTTTCAAAAACTCGGCTTTAGTCAGCGTGCGCGTCGCAGAAACGAACGCAAGATCTTCGGACACCGTGCCGGCGATCTTCTGAATGTCGTGCGTGCGCAGGCCTTCCATGTAATCGAGAAAAACTTGCGGGATCGGGATCATGGGCTCGATGAATTGATGGTGCGGTTAGCCTTCGGGTGATTGCAGCTTCAGCTTCTTCCACAGATCGGGATCTTTGAAGAACGCCTGCGCTTTCTTCTCGTTGCCGCCGGCGTCGCGCATGAACGCCTGCTTCGCCGATTCGTTGCTGAAGCAATACAGCTTATCTTCCGGCGAGATCCACACCACCGAGCAGCTCGTCGGCCGCGAAACGCCGACCGCCGCGCTCATCGCGCAGTTGCCGCCAAGCTCGGGTTCGGGATCGTCAGCAAACGCGTTCGTAGCTATCGCGAGAACGGCAGACAGCAGAATAGACTTCCATTGCGACATGTGCACCTCCGGGGGTTGGCGCGTAACGCACCGGCAGTATCTGAGACTTAAGACAGAACCATATCTTAATACTGCGGGGTCAGCAGCGCAGGGGCTGCCGTGCGGCTAAAACACTTCGTAGCTCGAAGGTAACGCCGTGGATGATGGAGGTCGCCGCGTGTAAAGCGTACTAAACCGTGCTTCCATCGAGCTTAATGCGCGCACAGAATCGTCTGATAGCCATTAATCAGCGTGGATCAGTCGATGGGCAACGATGACGACCACAACGAATTTAGCGCCGGCGTCGTACCTGATCGAAGTTCCGCAGATCGCACGCGGGCGGTAGCGAGCGAACCGGATGCATAAAAGCGAGCAGCCCGAAACAAATTACGCCCGCTGATCCCTGCGAGGTGATGCGCGCGAGGCGATCGAAAGCGAAGTGTCGTGCGCATTCATCGATTCTTCGCGCGTGCGCTGTTCACGCCGCAAAGTACATTGAGCACACGCCGATCGATTAATTCGATGCGCAGCGATCAACGCAGTGCTTCCGATCACGGTGACGAGACCGCCTAGGATGGAATGGCCCAGTGTTTCTGCGCCCGCCGCCGCCACAACCGATGTCCAACCGAAGGCACCAAGAAGCGGCACCGCCCTGCGCCGGTGACGCAGATAGCCCGGGATGAACGCTGCGGCGCTGATGCCCAGCAGTGCGGCCGCAAGTACCACATGCGCGCGATCCGAGCCGAGTGCGGTGATAGCCAAGCTGGGAAGCAGCAAAAATACCAAGGGCAACACGGTGCAGTGGACGAGACACAGCGTCGAAAGAGCGACCCCTGCACGGTCCCAGGCGATTGCATAACGAGTCAGCATAGCGGACGACCTCAAACAACAGAGACGGCGGAGGTTAGCGTAGGTGCCGCCTACATGCAACTGTGTTGCGTTAGATTGCTCGTCGGGCGGTGTGCTTTGCTAGGAGAGATCGCGCTTCAACGTGTGGGATCGACCTTCGCCTGAGCGGGAAAAATGCAAACTCCGTTCGCACGGAAGAACGTTGGCCGTAGTGACGTGAAAATCGCGGCTCGTCGCACGTGGCGAAAAGGACCGGATATCGCGCACACGGTTATTTGCGCGTCGTGCCCCGCCGCTTCCCGATAAGCGTGGTTTTGCGAGCCGGCAAGCAATGAGCGCATAAACCATTGACGGTCAACTCTACCTTGTCGGCGCGGAAGCCTGCAGGGAGTGCAATACGCGGGATTTTACCGATTGCGTCAAGACACACGACGTTACCGCAGGTGTCGCATTTGAAGTGCGGGTGTGCTCCCGAGTCTTGTTCTGCTTCGGCGGTAAACCGCCAGATGCGATCGTTTGAGGAAATTCGATGGACGATTCCCAGCTTGGTAAGCCAATCGAGGACCCGATACACGGTTACCCGGTCGATGTCATGATCCTCGCCTACTCTGGCAAGCACTTCACTGTGCGTGAGAGCATGTTTCGCATCGAGTAGCGATGCGAGAACAACCACACGGCCACGGGTAGTTCGGCTGCCGGTTTCGCGGAGGATGGCTTCTGCTTCGGCTCGATATCTAGGCATGTGCATTGATCAATCTGCGCGGCAACAGCGAAAATCAATGTAGAGCGCTTCAAGGTGCGCGTACTGGTTCCGTGCTCAACTGCAATCACTATTATTCTACCGCTGCAACCAACGACCAATGCCACGGTTCCGAATGCCTCAACGGTGCTGAGCGATACGCATACGCCAGTCCGATCTGAGTGATCGCGCACCAGGCAGCTGAAGCAGTCGTGATTTGCATTCACCGATTGCATGGTGTAGGCTTTTTTGCGACGCTCCACGAGTCGACATCATCCGCTCTAACGAAACTGTAATCGATACCCTACTCAGTCAACAGCAATGTCGAGGCAGGACCACCAGCAAAACGTGCGCTGGCGCCGCTGGATTATCCAGGCAGCGCTGTTGTGCTTCCTCGCGCTTCACACGGTTGGTCTCCTCCATCACCACGTCACTGCGTCAGAGCAGGATGGATGCTTTGCATGTCAGGTGGCCGATCATCATCCGCTGGACGTTCCAGATGTTGGCCTGTGCGCCGGTTTCGTCCTAGTACTGCTCTATCTGACTCGCGCTAGGCTGTACAGCCTTAGCTATTCTTCCAAGCTGCTTTATCGCCCTCGTTCGCGGGCACCTCCCTCCTCGCTTTTGTTTGCCTGAGCGCCGGTAGCGCTCGCAAACTGTCGAGCCTGCCGGCTCGACCCTAGCTGCTTTCTCGCCCGTTAGCGCGGTCGCGTCCTCTCCGGGATCAATCTGCTCGTCATCGGGACAACCCGATGCGTGCACATTGTCCACGCGAGGTCCGCACTTGCCTTCGTGCAATCAAAAGAGAATTTTGATGTTCGTATTGAAGAATGTCCGCCATAGCTATGGCGGCCGCGAGGTCGTTCACGTGGACCAATGGTCGGTGGCGCAGGGCGAACACTGGCTGTTGCTCGGCTCATCGGGTAGCGGTAAGAGCACGCTGCTGCACGTCCTTGCGGGGCTGATCAAGCCGAGCCACGGTGCGGTTAGCATTGCGGGGCAGAACCTGGCCGAGTTACCAGCATCCGAAATCGATCGTTTTCGCGGGCGCCATATCGGCGTTGTGTTCCAACGCTTGCATCTAATCTCGAGCCTGACGGTACAGCAGAACGTGTCGCTTGCTCGCTATCTCGCCAGCGAGGCACCCGACGCAACGCGCACACAAGATCTCCTCGCCAGTTTGCGTCTTACCGAGTGCGCTTCGCGGCGACCGGAAGCCCTCAGCTTCGGGCAAGCGCAACGGGCGGCCATCGCACGCGCGGTGATCAATAAGCCACGGCTGATCCTGGCTGATGAGCCTACCTCAAACCTGGATGATGCGAGCGCCGGCATCGCAGTGGAACTCCTGCTCGAGCAAGCTAATTTGTGTGGCGCGACGCTGGTGATCGCGACGCATGATCGCCGCATTCGTAAGCGCTTCGAGCGCCAACGGGTTCTGGAAGACCGCACATGAGCTTGCTGATACTTTCGCTGGCGTACATGCGCGCTCGCACATTGACCGCAGCGCTCAACGTGCTGCTGCTCGCGCTAGGCGTAGCCATTATCGTCGTGCTGCTGTTGTTTTCGCAGCAGCTGGAACAACGGCTTGAGCGCGACGCGCGCGCAATCGATCTCGTCGTCGGAGCGAAGGGCAGCCCATTGCAGCTTATTTTGTCTTCGGTCTATCACGTCGACATTCCAACCGGAAACATTCCGCTCGAAGAAGCCGACAGGCTGCGGGCCAATCCGCTTATCAAATCGATCATTCCGCTCGCACTCGGAGACAGCTATGAGGGATTTCGGATCGTGGGAACCCAACACGATTATGTTGCCTGGTACCAAGCGCAGCTCGCACAAGGACGTCTATGGCAGGCGCCTTTCGAGGCGGTGTTGGGCAGCGAAGCGGCGGCGCGTG
>JBBRGM010000346.1:0-5307 GCA_038240725.1 Burkholderiales bacterium
GGGACGTTGTCCAGCACCATGCGCAAACGCGATTCGCTGGATTGCAGCTCCTGCGTGCGCAGCTGGACCTGGCCTTCGGCAACCTTCGCGGAATCGCGCAGTTGCTGCATGAGATTGTGCTGCGCGAGCTCAGCGCGCAGGCGCTGGATGTCGAAACGCAGCATCAGCCCGCCCACCGCGATGGTGACCATGGTGAGCACGCAAAGCTGCGACAGCGCAAAGATGGCGAGTCCGAATTCCGTGCCGTACCAGCCCATCTGTTGTCCGCGCAGCCGCAACACCGCCAGCAGTGGCGTCAGGACGAAAACGGAAACCAGCAGCGCCCGCACGACCCGCCCGCTGACTTGACTGTTGGTCAGGATCGGCATCAGGCCGAGACCGGGCTGCAGGAACCAGATCGCGACGGCAGTGGCGAGCAGGGCAATGCTGGTTTGCATCGCCATCAGCGTGAAGGAGGCGACGCCGGTCAGCGTCCGCACGTTCAGCAGATAGCCGAACGTCGAAGTCATCGCGATCATGAACGCAAGGAACGCGAGTACTTGCGACAGCACCGAGCAGCGCGCCGAGCCCGGTCGCGACAACAACAAAGCGCCGCTCAGCAGCAGCAGGCACGTTGCCGTGTTCAACCCCATGCGGCCGGGATAGGCGACGCGGGAGTGATCGACGAACAGGATCTGATCGATGTTGAACGGCGGATCCAGGATGTATTCGATCAGTGTGATCGAAACGATTGCGACGACGATCCAGACGATCGATCTCGCTGTGACCTGAGCAAACGACCACGCCGGTGCAAACGCCAGCGTGCACAACGCAACGCCCAACAGGGTCAGCGAAACCGCGGTATTGGGCTTAATTTGCGCAAACCCACTCCAGCCCGTTTTCAGCGCCTCGATGCCGAATGCCCAGCCGATCAGGCCGCCGACGCCGATCAGCAAGGTCAGCGCTGCGGCAGTACGCGCGACGTTGTGTGTCCAGCCCTGCGTGCCGACGCCCAGCGTGGACTCGATCGTCGTCTGATGCCAAGGCAAGTCGGGGGAAACCGAAGAATTCATATTGGGCTCGCGCGTGCGGGTTTTCCAACAGCTTGCTGGCCGGCGCTCGGAGGTGAGACCGCACCGGCGTACGAATGATTAACGGCGCGAAGCCGACGCAATTGAGCTTCGTTGGGTCGGGTTAGGAGTCGTCGACTTTCCCGCTGGAAGACGCGGTTGCGGCGTTGAAATCGAACCGCGCGCGGGCGTGAGAAATGCCGCCGCTCGAGGTTTGCTCGCGGGGCGTAAATGGCAGCGACAGTGCGCTGCTGCGGGCCTTGCGCTACGGCTAAGAGGCGCGGGTAGCCTGATCCGCGTCGGCGGGGAGATTAGTCGGCGCCATACCGGACAGTCTTATTGCGGCGTGCCGGCAGCATCATTCTGCATTGCCGGAAATCGAGTCGCTGCGGCCGGCGCCCATAGCCAGCGCGGCTGCTGCGGTGCGCGTCTCGACGCCGAGCTTCTCGTAGACGTGGTCCAGATGCTTGTTTACGGTACGCGGACTGATGCCGAGAATCTCGCCGATGTCGCGGTTGGTCTTGCCCTTGGCTGCCCACAACAGAACTTCGGCTTCGCGCGAGGTGAGATTGAGCGAGTGCATCAGCGATTCGGTAGTTTGATCGCTGTCGCGCTCGGTGAGCAGCAGCAGGAGCTCGCCGGCGTCGGCGCGTCCGAGCGGTTGGATGTGCAGGCGGCGCCCGGCAACTACCGCTGAGGACAGCATCGGTGTCGGTTCTGAAGTCGCGGCGGCGCGTGCGTCCAGCGCCCACGTACGAATCGCGTGCGGCAGCGCGACTGACTCGTCCGGGAAATACTGCTCGAGCCAACGCCGCGCGCGCGGCGTATGCCAGGACAGCGTTGCGTCGGGCGCCAGTACGAGTACCGCGTGTCCGGAAAGATCGATGGCCTGATGCGCTTGAATTACCAGCCGCGCCGTATGCAGATGCGCTTGAATGCGCGCTAGCACTTCATCGGTGTGAATCGGTTTGGTCACGTAATCGACGCCGCCGGCGCCGAAGCCGCGGACCACGTGCTCGGGTTCGGTCAGCCCGGTCATAAAGACCACTGGAATGTGGCGCGCCGTAGGATGCGTCTTCAACTGGCGACATACTTCGAAGCCGTCCATGCCCGGCATCACCGCATCGAGCAAAATGATGTCGGGCGTGATGAAACGCAGGCGCTCGAGCGCGCTTTCGCCGTCGACTGCTACGATGACCATGTAGCCAGCCGCATCCAGCGCGTCCGACAGCACCGCGAGGTTCTCCGGGACGTCGTCGACGATCAGGACGATGTCTTGTTCAGGCGCCGGTCTGTTCATGCAATTGCTTCTCGGCCTGGGCCAGGCGCTTGACGTAGGCATCCAGACGAAATCGTTTGACCAGCGTGCGCAACTCGGACGTAAAGCGCGCACATGCAGGCGTGCGCTGCTCGATCTCGTCGAGTTTTTCGAGAATGCCTTTCACGTAGCCGATCGATCCTAGCGCGCTCAGCGCGTCGAGCTCTTCGCGCAGCGGCAACTGCATCGGCACCAGCTCGACCGCCGGCGGCGGCAGAATCGCCGGCTGCGCGATCGGTCTGCGCAGCCAGCTCAACGCGAGATGCGCCTGCAACTTCGCCATCAGCTCCTGCAGCAGCACCGGCTTGACGATGAAATCGCTGCAACCGCTGGCGGCGCGCTTCACCGGATCGTTTTCGAACGCGCTCGCGGATACCATGATGATCGGCGTCGCCGGATGATCCTCGGCGCGCAACCGTTTGCATAACGTCCAGCCATCCATCGTCGGCATCGCAATGTCGAGCAGAATCACGTCCGGCTGAAAACCGCGCGCATCGCGCAGGCAGCCCTCGCCGGTCGCGCTCTGTTTGACTTCGAATCCGAGCGCGCTGAGCAGACTGCCGAGCAGTTCGCGCTGCGAAGGCTGATCGTCCACGATCAGCGCGCGCCGGCGCGGTCCGGCGTAGCCGGCCACTTCGCCTTGCGGCACGACGCTGGTCTTCGGCGAAACGATTGCCGGCAAATACAATTTCACGGTGAACACGCTGCCCCGATCGACCTTGCTCGCGACCGTGAGCTCGCCGCCCATGAGCTCGGTCAGCATTTTGGTGATGGTGAGGCCCAGGCCGGTGCCGCTTGCGCCGCGCTGATTGGCGAGCGGTCCGCGCTCGAACGGCAGGAAAATCGTCGAGAGGTGATCTTCCGGAATGCCGATGCCGGTGTCCTCGATTTCGAAGCGTGCCATCTCGGTTCGATAGCTCACGCGCAGAACGACGCAGCCGGTGTCGGTGAACTTCACCGCGTTGGCGAGCAAGTTGATGAGCACCTGGCGCAGCCGGCTTTCGTCGGCGTGCACGACGCGCGGAATGCGGCCGTCGGTCTCGAAGCGAAAGTCGAGGCCTTTGTCCTCGGCTTGCAGGCGAAACATCATCACCATCTGCTCGAGGAAATCCGCGAGGTGCACTTCGCTTTGATTCAGGCGCAGCTTGCCGGCTTCGATGCGGGCGATGTCGAGCAGACCATCGATGAGTCCGAGCAGATGTTCGCCGCTGCGCCGAATCACACCGATCGCGTCGCGACGCCCGTCTGGAATGGTGTTGTCCTTTTGCAGAATCTGCGCGTAACCGAGAATGCTGTTGAGCGGTGTGCGCAGCTCGTGGCTCATGCCGGTGACGTAGCGGCTCTTCGCGGAATTGGCCGACTCCGCCGCTTCTTTCGCCTGCTGCAGCTTCGCATCGGTGCGTTGATGCGCTTCGATTTCCTGCATCAGCAGCAGCGTTTGGCGGTTCGATTCTTCTTGTGCGACCTGCCGGGTTTCGTTGGCCAGCACCAGCCACCAGGCTGCGACCGCAGACACCAGCATGAGAACGCCGAAGGTCTTGAGAAACATGGTCGCCATCGCAGAATGCATCTGTGCGGTCGCGAGCAGCGAACAGCTTTCCTGAAAATAGATCAGCGCGAGAATCCCGCCGAGCATCCCGCTCATCAAGGTCAGCAGCAGCAGGTAATGGCCGAGCCGCGTGCTCATTTGCGCAGACACCGGGCGCGGCAGCCACTTCTCCAGCGCATTCGTCACCTGCTCGGGCAAGCGCGAGCCGACCTTACAGCGATCTTGACAGCGCGCGTCGAGGGAGCAGCACAGCGAGCAGATTGCGCCGGCGTAGGCCGGGCAGTGCGCCATGTCTTCGCGCTCGAATTTATTGTCGCAGATCACGCAGCGCAAACTCGCCGCGTCGCCGGCCGGCAGCGAATCGATCCGCGCGATGTAGTACTTGCCGCGCGTGAGCACCGCGATCACCGGTGCCGCAATCAACGCGGTGACCAGCGCAATGAACGGCGAGAACGCTTGCAGCAGATCGCCGAACAAGCCGGCGAACGCGGTGATCGACAACGCCGATGCGATCAGCATCGCGCCGACGCCTACCGGATTCACGTCGTAGAGCAGCGCGCGTTTGAATTCGATGTGCGGCGGACTCAAGCCGAGCGGCTTGTTGATAACGAGATCCGCCACTACTGCGCCGACCCAGGCAATCGCAACGTTGGAGTACAGCCCGAGCACGTTCTCCAACGCCTTGAACACGCCTAATTCCATCAGCACCAGCGCGATCAGCACGTTGAACACCACCCACACCACGCGGCCCGGGTGACTGTGCGTCACGCGCGAGAAAAAATTCGACCACGCGAGTGAACCGGCGTAAGCGTTGGTCACGTTGATCTTGACCTGCGACACGATAACGAACAGCGCGGTGGCGGCGAGCGCCCATTGCGGATTGGCGAACACGTAGTGAAACGCGACCAGATACATCTGCGTGGGCTCGACCGCTTTGTCGACGTTGATCTCGTGCTGGAGCGCCAAAAATCCGAGGAACGCTCCACCCAGTAGTTTCAGCATGCCCGGCACGATCCAGCCCGGACCGGCGGCGAGCATTGCCGTCCACCAGCGCCGCCGATTCTGCGCGGTCTTCTCCGGCAGAAAACGCAGAAAGTCGACCTGCTCGCCGATCTGTGCGACCAGCGAGAACGCCACCGTCGCCGCCGCACCGAACAACAACAGATCGAACGAGCCGCCGTTCTCCGCGCGGCCTGAGAACGTCGTGAAATCGGCCAGCGCCTGCGGGTTCTTCACCAGGATGAACGCGTACGGCAGGATCAGCAGAACGATCCACACCGGCTGCGTCCAGAGCTGAATGCGGCTGATGAGGGTGATACCGTGCGTCACCAGCGGAATGATTACCAGTGAGCTGATCAGATAGCCGAGCGTGAGCGGCAGCTTGAAATACA
>JBBRGM010000347.1:0-5302 GCA_038240725.1 Burkholderiales bacterium
TATACTCCTCGACGGACAATGCCCAGCGCTTGAGATGAGGAAGATCATGCGGTTTGCCGACTACGCTTTAGCTGCTCTGATCTGTCTTCTGCTGGGCGCATGCTCCGCGAGCCAGAATGCGAAAACGGCAGATAGCTCGGCCGCCGATGCCGATGCCGTAATTCCCGACCACGCCGCTGCGCTGCAATCGCACCCGCGCGACTACATCGGATTTCTCAAGGCCTGGTTCGCGGCCACGTCGCCGGAGCTCGATTCGCCGGACATCGTGCGCTACGCATTTCCGATCAAGGACAAGAGCGCAGAGCTGGCGACGCAAAAGCTGATTGCAGGCAACGAGGCGTTCTGCAAACAACGCGGCGGGTCGATCGTCCCGAGCGATGCCGACTTGACCTGCGCAGCGGCAGACGGCAAATCCCTGGCGCGCCTGTCGGTACAGGTGTACCACGCATCGGACGAGCAGTCAGCCAGCCTGCAATTCACCGGCGAATCGGCGGCGTGGATGACTAAGTTGAAAGACGAACGCATGGCCGACTATCGCCGCGTCATCGCCACGCTGAGCGGCAACGGCATCACCGGCACCGTCCTGGTTTCTTCCGGCGAAAGTTTCGACGTCGTTCGTTTCGGGCGCCTGTCGCAGCCGGATTTTTATGCGTTGAAGACACCCAATCACGGTCTGGTCAATTTCAGCGACATCGTCAGCGCCAAATGGGGCGAGGGCGCGCTCAGCGTCGTCGAACGCGATGGCGACCGGTACGACGAAACCGGCGAAGGGTTGACTCCGCACGCAACCATCGTGCGTATGCGGCCAACGCCGGCAGGCGAGTTGAAGGCCGAACCGCTGACCGGACGTGAGCCGTTTCGCTTCGTCTACGTCGATCCGAAAAGCAAGCAGCCGCGTCAGGTGCGCGTGCGCGGCGATTCGCAGATTCTGCAAATCAACACCTCGAACAAAGCGGCGCGCTATCGCGGCGGCCAGATCGAAACGCGGTTCGATAAAAAGCAGCGTGAGGCATTTCGTGCGCAACTGACCGCCGAAGCGCGCAAGAGCGCGGCGAACTACGGCAAAGCCAACGATCACATCGATGTGACCGATGCCAAGGTGCAGACCGACCTCGACCAGATCGGCCGCACGGGTCCATGCGCGCGCACGCAGTCGGACGATCGGCTGCAAACGGGCGACATCGCGTTCAGCGAGTATCTGGTGTGCATCGAGTACCGTCAGGAAGCGGAAGTCGTCAAGGCGAACGGCGGGCAGATCACGCCGGAGAAAACGCCGCTGCTCTTGCTCGGCAGAGCCGCGCGCGCGCCGTGGTACGACTTCAACGGCGTGCTCCGATAACAACACGCGAAACGCAACATGGCGCAGCTGTTATTCAAGAACGTTCGCGTGATCGACGGCACGGGCAGCGCGCCGTTCATCGGCGAAGTGCTGCTCGAAGGCAATCGCATCAAAACCGTCGCAGCGCGCGCCGCGCAGATCGCGGCGAACGGCGCGCGCGTAATCGACGGCGGCGGCGCGACGTTGATGCCGGGTCTGGTCGAGTCGCACGCGCACCTTTCGTTCATCGATATTCGCATGGGCACCGACCTCGGCCGCACGCCGCCGGAAGAACACACGCTGCAAACCGCACGCAGCGCACGGACGCTGCTCGAGGCTGGCTTCACGAGCTGTTTCAGCGCTGCATCGGCCAAGCCGAGACTCGACATCGCAGTCAGTCGGGCGATCGAGGCCGGCGATATCCCCGGCCCGCGCATGCTGACGGCAAGTCCTGAGCTGACCGTCAGCGGCGGGCTCGGCGACGCGCGGTTGTGGCACATGCACCAGGATTCCTACGCGATCGTGTGCGATGGACCGGAAGCGTTCCGGCGCACCGCACGCACGATGTGCCGCGAAGGTGTCGATACCATCAAGATCAATCCGTCCGGCGACACCTTCGTGCCGCATTCGCGGTCCGGCCAGACGGTGATGACGGAAGACGAGGTCGCCGCAGCGTGCACTGTCGCGCACGCGCACGGCAAGCGCGTCGCGGCGCATGCGCGGAGCGCCGAGTCGATCAAGCTTGCGCTTCGCCATGGCGTCGAGGTGTTGTATCACGTCAACTTCGCGAGCGAAGAAGCGCTGGACTTACTCGAAGCGGCAAAAGAGCGCGTGTTTGTGGCGCCGACGATCGGCGCGACGGTCGCAACCTTGGAACGCAGCGCCGATTTCGGTCGCACTATCGGACCGCGTGAAGTGGACAATTTGCAGCAAGAGCTCGCCGGCGCCGTGGAAACCTCGCGCGCGCTCATACGCCGCGGTGTGCGCGTCATGCCCGGCGGCGACTACGGCTTCGCGTGGAACCCCAATGGCGCCAACGCGAAAGATCTCGAGCACTTCGTGACCTTGCTGGGTGTGTCGCCGGTTCAAGCAATCGCCAGCGCGACCAAGCTCGGCGGCGAGTTGATGCAAAAAGGCAACGAGCTCGGCCAGATCAAGCCAGGGTTTCTCGCTGATCTGCTGCTGGTCGACGGCGATCCGTCGCAGGACATCACGCTGCTGCAGAATCGCGATCGGCTGATCGGCATCATGAAGGATGGCGTGTTCTTCAAGCAGCCTGCTTGAAGAGTGATCCGTGATCGGTGATCAGTAAAAGCGTGGTGCGCAACGGCGCTTGGGAAATGAAGGGTGCGCCTGCATAATTTGAGAAGTTCAGCTCCACGAGTCGCCGGTTCCACCGATCACTGATCACCGATTACGGATCACCGATTTAGATCACCGATCACTGATCACCGCCTTAATCTCACCGACGCAAATACCGCCCGCAAACCCATGCTTATCGAGGCCCAACGAAGTGGATTGCTAGTCATCGACGTGCAGGAAAAACTGTTGCCCGCGATTCATGACGGCCAGCGCGTACTCGAGAGTTGTTTGTGGCTGGTCAACGTTGCGCGGCGCCTGCGGGTTCCGATCGCGGCGACGGAACAGTATCCGCGTGGACTTGGGGTTACGGTCGCGCCGTTGCGCGAGGCGCTCGGCGACTCGCCGATCGTGGAAAAAATTACGTTCTCGGGCGCATCCGAGCTGGCCGTTCTCGCTACGCCGGCGGTGACACGGCAACAGGTGATCGTTGCCGGCACGGAAGCCCACGTCTGCGTTCTACAAACGGTGGTCGGACTGCTGGCACTGAACAAAGATGTGTTCGTCGTTGCCGATGCGGTCGGTTCGCGTTCGCCGCAGGATCGTGAGCTCGCGCTTGCTCGGCTGCGCCATCTCGGCGCTACGATCGTGACGCGCGAGATGGTCGCGTTCGAATGGCTCGAGCGCGCCGGCACTGACACATTCCGCGAGATCAGCCGGGACTTTTTGCGAGGGCCTGGGCGCCAACCCGACTGAGCATGGCCACCACGAATCCAGACCGCGACGCTGCATCGGCGTCGCGCGCTTCATCGGACGGCAGCACTATCGCCATTGATGTTCAGCGAGCGTCCAAGCGCTTTACCAGCGGCCTGCAAGCGCTCGAGCCAATCGATCTGCAAATACGCGAAGGCGAATTCGCCACGCTGATCGGTCCGTCGGGATCTGGCAAGAGCACCCTGCTGCGGATGATCGCAGGCTTGAGCGAGCCGAGTGCCGGCAGCGTTGCGCTGTGGCCAGCAACAACCGATGCCGTGCAAAGCACTTGGTCGTCGTCGCGAACGAGCACGCGCGGATCCGCCGCGGCAGGCGCAAAAGCGCGGCGCCTCGCGTATGTGTTTCAAAGCCCCACCCTGATGCCGTGGGCGAGCGTCGAGCACAATGTGCGGCTGCCGCTCGAGCTGGACGGACTCGATCGCGGCGAGATGGACAGTCGTGTAGCAAGCGCTCTGCAGTTAGTCGGATTGCGCGAATTCGCATCGCTGCACCCTCGCCAGCTTTCCGGCGGCATGCAAATGCGTGTGTCGATCGCGCGTGCGCTGGTAACCGCGCCTGACTTGCTGCTGATGGACGAGCCGTTCGGCGCGCTGGACGAGATCACGCGCAGCCGGCTCGATGTCGAAGTCCGCGAGCTGTGGGCGACGAAAGCGCTCACGGTGCTGTTCGTCACGCACAGTATCTACGAAGCGGTGTTTTTGTCGACGCGCGTGCTGGTGTTGTCGCAGCGGCCTGGCCGTATCATCGGCGAAGTCGTAATCGATGAGCCGCATCCGCGCCAAGAGGCCTTTCGCGTAACGGCGCGTTATATGCACTGGTGCAAGCAGTTGTCCGATCTGCTCGCACGCGCGACCCAGGACACCGGTCCATCGCTCGCCCAAGGATTGCAGTGACGCGGCGCTGGGTGCAATACCTCGCGCCGGTCGCTGTCGGTGTGCTGTTTCTCGCGCTGTGGCAGGCGCTCGTCGTCGGCTTCGCGCTGCCGTTTTATCTCGTCCCGTCGCCACTGTTGGTAGGCCAAACGCTGGTCCACGATGCGCCGCTGTTGTTTGCCGCTCTGCAGGTAACGTTGCGCATCACCGGTCTTGCGCTGCTGTTTGCGGTCGTGCTCGGCGTACTTATCGCATTTGTATTCGTGCAAAGCCGTGTGCTGGAAATGAGTTTGTTTCCTTATGCGATCCTGCTGCAGGTGACACCGATCGTCGCCATCGCGCCGCTCATCATCATCTGGGTGAAGAACCCGACTGCGGCGCTGGTGATCTGCGCAACCATCGTTGCGATCTTCCCGATCATCTCGAATACCACGGTGGGCCTGCGCAGCATCGATCCCGGTCTGCAGGATTTGTTTCGTCTCTACGGCGCCGGCCGTTGGAACACGCTCGTACGTTTGCGCATTCCGAGTGCGTTGCCGTATTTCTTTGCGGGACTACGCGTGTCGGGCGGATTGGCATTGATCGGCGCGGTCGTTGCCGAGTTCGTGGCCGGCACCGGCGGCACCGCCTCCGGCTTGGCCTATCAGATCCTGATGGCAGGCCTGCAGCTCAACATCCCGCGGCTGTTTGCAGCACTGCTGCTCATCGCACTCGCAGGCGTGGCAATATTCATCCTGGTATCGGCTGTCGCGCGGCTGTCTCTGCGCCGCTGGCATGAGAGCGAGATACATCTGGAACCGTGATGCCGTAGACGTCCGGCGTCTTTCACCAAGGAAAAACGATGAAGCGAGTAGTGGCGGGCGTGGTGGGTGCGATCGCGGCGTTCGTGGCCTGCACTGCACAGGCGCAGCAGACCAAAGTCGTGTTCTACACCAACTGGTATGCCGAGGCGGAGCATGGCGGTTTCTATCAGGCGCTCGCCGAAGGGCTGTACAAACGCAGCGGACTGGACGTCGATATCAAGATGGGCGGTCCGCAG
>JBBRGM010000348.1:0-5278 GCA_038240725.1 Burkholderiales bacterium
GCGATCGCCGCGCGCTCTTCCAGCAGTGCGCCACGGCGTTCTTCCTGGCCGCGGCTCAACCCAGCGAGGGCGAGCGTCATCAGCATCGCCGTCGTCTGCGTGAGGCGAAGCTGCGCTGCGTCGAACTCGAACGACTCCGGCGCCTCGACGGCGAGCAGCGCGATGGTTTCGTCGCCATGGCGCAGCGGCACGCTCAGGCAGCGAACGCGTTGTCCCGCCGCCGTTTCCAGTACTTGCACGGTCGCCATGCCAGCCGACGCGACACTGACGTCGTCGGTCAACGCCACCGGCACGCCGTGCGAGGAGATCAAGGGTTTGCAGCGCAGTGACGCGCGCGTGGCGGGCGACAACCGCAAACCAGCGGTCTCCACGCCGAGCCCGCTGGTCAGCACGTGCAGCGCTTTCAACAAGATGAACTCGGACGGCGGCGCCTCGACCAGCAGCGCCGCCACTTCTTGCAGGCGATCGAGCGCGAAGGCGTTGCGCCGTGTCGATTCCGCCGTGAACCGGTTCTGCAAAACCGCGCGCGCCTCGCCGCCCGCGCGCCCAGCGGACAATGCGATGAGTGCCTGCGTCAGCCGTGAGATTTCATCGCCGCGCAAGCGCGCCGTATCGCCCGGCAATAGTGCGAGCGCGCGGTCTGCGCGTCGCACGAGACTATTCCAGGCTTGCACGCCGGCGGCCGCCGCCGCGGTCAGTACGATCGCGAGACAGGCAAGCTCGATTGCCAGCGCCAGATGCTGATGGACGCTGATCTCATCGCGCGCAGCCTGCATTTCCGTAAGGTCGCGCTGCGGCTTCACTGCGCCGGCCGCGGTGCCGAGGGCTGGCGATTGCAATTCCACATCGATTGAATTCAGACTGCGGTTGACGCCGCCGCGCAGCGCCAACGAGCTGAGCAACATCAGACCGGCCGCGAGCACCACCACGGAGAGCAATCCGCATAGGCGCCAGAACAATGGATAGCTGGCGGCAAAATGCGCACTGGCGGACGGGAGTAACGATGTCGCTGTATCTGATTTCCGCATGGATGCTGACCTTGTTGGCTGCGGCGCTTATCGGCGCGCTGCACGGCGGCTGGCTGGCTGCGGTGTTGCCGCTGGCGGTGATGGCAGCGTGGGCGCTGTACGTTCTGCTCGGGCGCTCACGCGTGCTGTCGTCCCGCGCAGCGCGCCTGGGCATCGACACGGAATCGCAGCATGCCTGGGTACGCGAGCTGGTGCATGGGTTGTCGGCGCCGACCGTCGCGATTGCCGATGGCGTGGTGACTAGCGCCAACGCTGCGTTGCTCGATTGCCTCGGACGCAGCCATCACGATGACCCGATAGTGGGCATGCCGTTCATCAACTTGGTGCAGACGGATGATCGTGAGCGTGTCGCATCGATCGCTGTACCTGTGGCAGATGGAAGTGAATCGCGCACCGCGAGTATGCGATTGCTGCGCGCCGATGGCAGCGTTCTCCGCTGCCATATCAGCGCGTTGAGTCTTGCCGAGGCGCCGCGCATCACGCTGCTGCAACTCGACACGTCGGCCGACGCACACGTTTCGCATCGGATCGAGAGCACCGGTTTGCACGCCCTGGTAGATCGACTCGAGCAATCGGTGTTCCAGATCGATAGCGACGGCCGCTGCACCTTTCTCAGTCAGGCGTGGGAGCGATTGACCGGCTTCTCGACCAGCGAAAGCGTAGGCCGGCCGCTCACCAGCCTGGTGCATCCGGACGATCGCGCCGAGGTCGACGCCGCATTGAAGCGCATCGCAGCCGGTCGCGCCGAGCCGCTGGTGTCCGAGGCGCGACTGGTGGCCGGCGATGGCACGCTGCACTGGATCGAGCTTCGCGCATCGGCGTTCGTGCTCAGCACGGGTGAGCCGAGCGGCGCCGTCGGATCGATCATCGAGATCACGCGGCGCAAGCAGCACGAAGAATCGCTGCGCTCGAGCCGTCGTCATCTGAACGCGCTGCTCGCGAACGTTCCCGGGATGGTGTATCGCGGCCTCAACGATCGCGACTGGACCATGGAATTCGTCAGCGACGGCAGCGTCGAGCTCACCGGCTATGAGCCGCGCGAGTTCATCGACAAGGACAAGCGCTCGTTCGGCGATTTGATCCATCCGGAAGATCGCGAGTTCGTCTGGGCGCTGGTGCAGACCCAGCTCGCGCAGTCGAAGGCGTATCAACTGTCGTATCGCATCACCGACGCCGTCGGCGAAATCAAATGGGTTTGGGAACAGGGGCGCGGAATCTTTTCCTCGAGTGGCGAGCTGCTCGCGCTGGAAGGCTTCATCACCGATGTCAGTGCGCGGCGCGGCGCCGAGGAACAAGCGAAGCGGCGATTATGGTTCGATGCCCGCACCGGTCTGGCCAGCCGCGCGATCTTCGACGACCGGCTCACCTTCGTGCTCGAGCACGCGAGCTTCACCGGCTATCCGTTCGCGGTATTTCTGGTCGATCTCGACGACTTCGCCGCGCTGAATGTGCGCTACGGGCATGACTTCGGAGACCGACTGCTGGTGCAGATCGCGCGCCGCTTCAAAGTCGTCCAGGGGCCGGGCACGACGGTCTCGCGCGCGAGCGGCGACGAGTTCGCGGTGTTGCTCACCGATTTTCGATTGGGCGGTGCGCCGAGCGCAATCGCTGCGGCGAAAGATATCGTTCCTGCGGTCTCGCGTCTCGCGGCACGACTCAACGAAGCGCTGGCCGAGGTCGTGCGAATGGAAGGACGCGAATGCTGTGTGACGGCGAGCATCGGCGTGGCGATCGGCCCGTCCGGATTCGCATCCACCGAGGCGATGCTGCAGGCGGCGCGGCAAGCGGTCGTGCTCGCACGCGCGACGGGGCCCGGCCGCTGGCGACTCGCAGAGGCGTGAGCGACCTTGCATGCCGCCGCGTCCGCCCGCCGCGGCGTGAAGCAACGCTATTGCGGCTGCGTGCCAGACTTCAGCGGCGCGCCGTCTTCGAAGCGCGAAAGCCACGCCATCACGGCTTCGCGATAGCGGCTCAGACCTTTGTAGTCCACTAACGCTGGCGGCAGTGACGCGAGCACACGGTGCAGGCGCTTTGCCCAGCCTGGGAACCGGCTCAGATCTTCCAGGCTCGCAAGATAGCAACGCACGCTGAACACAACGCCGTTGCTGCGCGGCAGTCGGAACAGCGCCTGCAGCTCGACCCGCAAATGGATCAGCCGGCCGACGTTGTCCGCGGTAATCGTCGCCCGATCAGGCCCCCAGAGATGATAATTTTCCGGCGAAGTGTCGAGTCTCGGATTCACCGTCATCGTCCAGTTCAATCGCCGCACCGGCTGGCCCTGCTGCAGATTGAGCAGATATTTGAGCGCGCGATCGAACACGCCGATCTCGTGCGCCATCGGCACCGGTCCGTGCCATTGCTTGAAGCTCATGCCCGCATCGAACGCCATCGACCAGTCCGCTTGCGACGTTACCATCCCCGCATCGGCCCACAGATCGCCGTCGCGCTGATCGAGCAAAACGAAATCGCCCTGCGCTTGCCGCGCGATGTAGTCGAAAGGCTCGCGCTGCAGACTCGCGGCGTCGCCGAAAATAAAACTGTCGTGAATGTCGAGCGGCCGGTTGATCCAGGTCCAGCGATCGCCGTCCTTGAGTAACGTAAAGTGCGCCGGATAGTCGCGCGCGAGCGATTCCATCAGCAGTTCGAGAATGTCCCACTGCGCGTCCATCATGTGCGGCATGGTGACGTAGCGATGCGGATCTTGCGCCAGCGTGATGCGCCGGTCTTCGCATTCGGCAATGTAGTGCTCGTCGATGTCGAACGCGAATTCATAAGCCGAGTCCGGCGCGCCGGCGGTGTGCGGCTCGATGTTGACCGAATACAGATAGCGATCTTCCGCGAACGGAAACGGGAACCGGCGCACCGCGTCGGGCGAGTTGCGGAAGCTGAAATCGTCGCGAAAGGACTCGCGCTTGAACGCGGCTGAGGACATCGACTCGTCTTAGTTGATTACAGTGCGGGAATGATCACAGGTTCAGAACGATGCGCCGCCCGCGCAGGCGCGACACACACAGCATGATCTTCCGGCCCGCGGCTTTTTCGTCGTCGTCGAGGAAGACGTCGTGATGCACGATCTCGCCATCGACTTCCACCACCTGGGTCTCGCATTGCCCGCACGCGCCCCCGCGGCACAGATGCGGCGCGGCGATGCCGGCGGCCTCGATCGCTTCCAGCAAAGATACCTGCGGTGCGACTTCGATGGATTTTTCAGAGCGCGCGAGAAACACCTCGAACGCCTCACCGATCGGCGGTGCCAAAAATCGCTCGCTGTGCACGTGGCTGGCCGGCCATCCCAGCTTGCGTGCCGTCTCCCGCGCCGACGCGATGAAACCCTCCGGTCCGCAGATGTAGACGTGTGTGCCGAGCGGACGGTCCGCCAGCAGCGCGTGGAAATCGATCGGGGCGCCGGCGCTGTCGCAGTAAAAATGTGCATGGCCTCGCGCAAGGCTCAACAGTGTCGTCGCGTAAGCGCTCTGGTCCGGCGTGCGGTATGCATAGTGGATTTCGAATTCCGCTTGCAGGCGCGAGAGCTCATGCGCGTGCGCGAGAATCGGTGTCACGCCGATGCCGCCGGCTATAAGTATGTGGCGCCGCGCGAGCCGGGCAATCGGAAACAGATTTACCGGATGCGATATTTCCAGCGACGTTCCGACCCTTACCGCGTCATGCAGCAGATCGGAGCCGCCCCGCGATATGGTTTGTCGGCGAACTGCGATCTGATAGGCATCGCGTTCGCGCGGATCACCCATCAGCGAATACGGATTGCGATGAACGCGGTGCGCCGTGCGCAAGGCAGCAACGACGTGACTGCCGGCGGAGTACGCGGGCAGCGGCGCGCCATCGACGCGTGAGAGCGTGAATTGCTTGATCCCCGGCGCCACGTCATAAGCCGCGCAGACGACAACCGGGATGGCGCCGATCATACGTAGACGGCCTCGACGGCAGGCAATGCCCCCGGCGCTTCCGCATCGATCTGAACGCCCATGTATGCCGCGAGGCGGCGCGAATAATGATCGCGCACACCGAGCGTTTTCGCACACGCGACGCACACGACGATATTGGTCGTCACGCCGCGGGTGAAACATTTGCAGTGGACGCAATAAACCGTGCGCGCCGAGCTGCCGCAATGCTCGCTTTGGATCTCATCAAGCGACATGCCAACCTCGAAGGCGACGCGCGTCGCGGACCATAGAAAATCTTCCGAGCCGGCGAGATACAGGCGAAATCCCATGCGGGCAGCGGCTAACTGC
>JBBRGM010000349.1:0-5278 GCA_038240725.1 Burkholderiales bacterium
GCGTCGATGTGGCCGTACGCGTTGGCAACCGTGCGGACCCGAACGTGATATCGCGTCCACTCGGCGCAACCCAAAGATTGTTGGTGGCCACCCCCGCCTATCTTGAAACGCATGGCATACCGCGAACGCCTGCCGATCTGGCGCGCCACAACTGCCTGCAATACGCGTATTTGTCGACCGGCAGCGAGTGGTTATTCATGGGAGTCGATGGCGAGATTCGCGTTCGCGTCAGCGGCAACTTCAAGGCCAACAATGGTCACGCGATTCGTGAGGCGCTGCTTGCAGGCGTGGGTGTTGCGCTCACCCCTGATTGGTTGATCCACGCGCAGATTGCACAGGGCGAGTTGGTTGTGCTGCTGCCGCAATTCGCACCGCCACCGTGGGAGATAAACGCGGTCTATCCGGCTGGCCGACACTTATCGAGTAAGGTCGGCGCCGTGCTTGAGTTGTTGCAGCGGGAATTTCGAGCGATACCGGCGTTTGCCGACACGAGGTGAAGTAAAAATCAGCTCACCGAACGCCGATCAAAACTCTCCAACAATTTCGAAGCCGGCGTATGGTGAGTTGGCGCCGCTCTGCCAGCGGTAACCACCCTTGAAGGTAACGAACACCTTATCGAATGGCTGAAAGCCGCCGACTGCAACGCCGAGCTTGTACGCGTTGTAGTTCGGATCGCCCTGGGCGATTGCCTCCGGCCCGATAAAATGTGTACCGGACAGGCTCCGCAACAAGCGTACGCGCGACCAATAGCCATCCAGGCCGAACAGGTACGAAACGATCCCGTTCACCCGCCATTTGGGACTCAGCGCAGCCTCACCTTCGAGTTGGCCTTTCAACCAGAAGTTGTCGCCGCGTATGTCGTTACCCGGATCATCCGGGCTCAGGCTTCCGTTGCTGTAGCGAACACCCAGATAAGCAGCGCCTGACAGGCCCGGGCGACTGGCTTGATAGCCGAGCATCGCCTCGCCGCCCCATACGTTCGCATCGATGCGTCGTCCGTTGCCCTCGTAGTCGTAGGTGAAGGTATCGAGCCAATAGCGTTGAACCCAGCCATTCCCCAACGTACCGCCAGGTAGCAGCGGCAACACGGTGCCAAGAGAGAAGTAGTAGTCGTCCTTGTAGGTCTCGCCGGTCACGATCCATAAGCGGCCATCTGCATACGACGAGCCCGCGGTCGCTAACAATCCGATGCAGCACGCGAGCTTTACGATGGGACTTAAGCGGCGTCTCATCGGGCCTCTGGCCGGACGTGATCCTCGAGCTTATAGACGAACAGCGGTGCGGGCGCGGTGCCGATCGATTCGAGCAGATCGCAGCGTGCCTCGAGCGTGTGCATGCCTGAACGGGTGACCACGACCACTTCCATCGGTTCTTCGACAGCCAGGCGCCGGAACGAGATCAGGCGCCGTTCGGGCCGCTCGCCATGGCCAATGGAAACCAAGCCGATCTGCGCCGGGATCTGCGATCCCAGCGGCCGGCTCAGCGCAGATGCCCAAAATTCTGCAGACGGTTGCAGATCGCCTTTGACCAAGCGACGCTCGCCCGACATCCATTCCAACGGCGTGCGGACCTGCTCGCCAAGACGATTCAACCGCCACTGCAGATTGGAGCCGTACAAAAATGCATCGAGATCGTCTTGATCCGACGCGCTCGCCCATTCGAATCTGCAACCGAGCGCTTTCGGATGGCGGTCGGACGCTTCCGCGTGAAGAATCGTACGAATTTCGGCTTTGAATGGCAGCTTGCCCGACGGTAAATCGATCTCACCGCTGATCATCGATCCCGCTTGGACTGACTCCGGAAAGCGCCCGTAGAATTTGAAGCCGTGCGAAGAGATGTCATCGATCACGCCGATTACCGGTTCGCCTTCAGCGAACTCCAGAAGCACCGGCAGCGGGATCATGAACCGATAGTCGTTGCGGCGGAACGAGGCCATGCGCGCGGTGAACCCCAACACCGCGCGTGCAAGGCTCGCATTCACGCACGCCCATATGATGTTCGCGACCAGCGCGCCGGTCGGTAATCCGCCTCGCATCCAGGTGATGAAGATGCCGATCGGGATCGCCACGACGTTGAGGAAAAACACCGTGCCCTGCGGCAGCATCCAGCGCTTGGACGATTGCGCGGTGCCGTGCTTTTTCGTAACTTGAAAGTCGATTTTGCGGCGGAAGATCCCGAACGTCGCCCACACGAACGCAGCAAAGCGGACCATGTTGTACTGCTCGATCTCGAGCGTGCGGCCGAAGCCTCGACCGATTTCTTCGAATGCCCAGAAGGTCAGGATGTAGAACGGAATAAAATGCGCGAGGTAGGTCCAGGAGAGCTCCGCGATGGGCAGCACGCCGGTAGTAAGCACGATGACCGGGGCAGCATAGAAGACCGCTTTTTGCCAGCCGTCGAAATAAGTGAGTACGGTCGCCAGATAGTTGATCCGCTGCTTCATCGTCAGTCCGCGACCGAACAGAATGCCGCCGCTGCGCAGCGCCTGCATCGCACCTTGACCCCAGCGAAGGCGCTGACGCAGGAACGGCGAGACCGTCGATGGCGCCACGCCGAATGCCAGCGATTCCGCGTGGTAGACGGACGCAAAACCCTTGCGATGCAATCGGATCGAGGTTTCCAGATCTTCGGTGACCGTGCCGGTTGCAAACCCGTTTACTTCGTCCAGCGCTCGGCGCCGCAAAACTGCACAGCTGCCGCAGAAAAATGCGGCATTCCAGTAATCTTTGCCGCGCTGAATTACACGGAAGAACAGCGACTGCTCGGTCCACACCAGGCGCCGCTTCGGTGCACGCCGATGTTGATAAGAATCGAGGTTGTAGAAATCCTGAGGGGTCTGCACGAATGCGACGTTGGCGTCGCGGAAATAGCCGAGACTGTGCCTGAGAAAATCGCGCGCCGGCGCGTGATCCGCATCGAACACGGCGATGAATTCCGCCAGGCTATGACGCAGCGCATTGTTGAGATTGCCGGCCTTAGCATCGCGATTATCGGTGCGCGCGACATAGCGGCAGCCGAGCGAGTCGGCCAGCGCTTTCATCTCAGGCCGATTGCCATCGTCGAGTATCCAGGTCGAATGCGGATAGTCCATGCGCGTTGCCGCGATCAACGTACGCCGCAGCATCGCGACCGGCTCGTTGTAGGTGGTGACGAATACGTCCACGGTCAGGCCGAGCGGAGCGACCGGCGCTTCGCGTACCGTCAGGCGCCAGACCATCATAATGTGCATGAGCGAGCTGACGAAGCCGAACACCTCGGCGGCGTACAGGATCACCGAGAAGGTCATCGCCTGCGGATTGAATGTCGATGGTCGCCACGCGAGGTACCAGATCGCCACCACGACGTACACGATCACCAGAATGGTGCGGGCGGTTCCGAGGGGCTCGTATTGAACGCCTTGCCTTTCACGCAACTGACCGTAGGCTTTGGAGGCGGGAATAGAACTACCGTTTGCGCTAATTTGAGTAGTCATGATCGCGATCAGCCAATTGATGACGGAGCGTCGGGCGCAAAGCCCAACCGCTTCCAGGTAGGACGCCTCTTAACCGGGCGCCTCGTCATGCAGCCGTGCAGCGGCCACGGCCACGCTCGCTGCGGCGTGCGCTTAGCGGCTCAGAGAGCCGACGTTTGTGATTTCGTCGGGACAACAGCCCGGTTCGTGTAGGGCAGACGCCGTAACGTGAGGAACCGGGCTGATAGCGTGTTGCGTCAACCGCGATGTCCGGTAAACCGACGCGACATTACGAGCGTCAACAAACCGGTCAACATCATCGCGACCGTCGTCGGCTCGGGAACAATCGCGGGGCTTACGAGCACCTTGACGTTATCGACGCCCCAGCTTTCGTCGATCACTGGAACAATGGGACCACCGTCCACGAGTTGCAGACCGGGATGCGTCTGCAGATTCTTGCTGAAGAACGTGAACGTCGTTAGTCCGCCTTGATACGAGATTGGGCCGGTGTCGAAGTGATACACCATCGACATGGGCGTCCCGATGGGCGGCGAATCGATCCCCGGCACCGGCTTGAGTTCGACCGTGTAGCCGAGGCGATTAAACTGATTTGGGTCAGAGCCGGTAGCTGCTTCACATGGTGACGTAGTACCGGGACAGAACGTCTGCTTACCGAACCCATTGCTGAAGCCGGCGGTAAGCAGGTTCGTCGTGTTGTAGTCAAAACCGAACATGTCATTGCCGAAGCGCGGGTCGTCGCCATCCCATGTCCGCAAAAAGTAGGCATCGAACGACAACGAAACGGTTTGCGGAGCAGGGCCGAGGTCGAGCTTCAGATGGATCTTGTCATCTCCGCCGAACTCGCCGAGGAAGTGAGTCGGGTCTAAACCTACTCCGGTCGGACTGGTTCTCTCAATACCGGCAGTACCGAGGTTACTAAAGTCGAAGCTCCACTCAGTTCGGGCGGCAATCGTCCGACCGTCTTCGAAGTCGTCCGAGTAAACCTGGGTGGTGGCAGCGCTGCTATTGTTGTGAATGGCCCAAAGGCCTATGCATGCAATGAGAATGCTGCGGCGGGTCGTCAATTTGGGCTCCTTTGATAAGGCACGTACAAGCGCTTGTTTATAAAAACTTTCGGGCGGTTTAGCGCGCTCCCCGTACTTCTTCGCAGAAACCTCGAGTACTTAGGTCTAATTCTTCAGGGGCATTCTAGGGGCGTCTGCCTTGAACGGCAACTATAAGATTTATATGCCATTTAAATAACGGGCGGTTTGCCGGATGCGGCGGCGGAGTACTTATGACGTGCGACTGGACATTGAGTTCCTCGAATTCAACTGCTTCGGGAAACCCCGACGCACTAACCGGACACCGGCACGACGCCCGGCTAGAAGTATCCTGCTCCCGTGGAATCAGAGCCCAATTCGACCGCTCAAGGCTGCGGTTCAGCCGCATCGAAATCCAATTCGACGCGCGCTCCGTTCGGATCGAAACAGAACAATTGCCACACACCGGAATTGGCTTGGCGGCGGAGATCGTAGTCGATGTTGCAGGCCTTAAGCTTGGCCACCGTCCCTGAAAGATCGCGCGCGCTGAACGCCATGTGGTCCAGCACGCCGCGCGGATCGGCAGGCAGCGGACGTCCGGCGACGACATGAAGTACCGCTTGTTTGTCTGCATATAGCCAGACACCGGGGAAGCCAAGATCCGGACGAAAGCCTTCTGTCAGCCCAAACAAGTCCATGTAGAAGCGCTTACAACTCTCGAGGTTGTCCGTGAGAACGGTAAAGTGATTCATGCCGACGATCGCCACATCATCTCCTTGACTAT
>JBBRGM010000350.1:0-5277 GCA_038240725.1 Burkholderiales bacterium
TGCCCTTCGCGCTTCAGGACTTTGAGGATGTGTTGCTTACGCTGCTTTGTCAGCATGCTGAGGTCTGCACGAATTATCTTGACGTTGCACGAAACTGCACGATAGAGTTAAGGCCTCGAGCATACACGACCCATGCATCGATAGTCGATCTCAACAGCACCAGAGACTCAGATGGACACTGCTACGATGAACAGCGGGGAGCGCATACGCATCCACTCGGTCGAAGTTCTTTCGGACGACTGGTACGTTTTGAAGAAGACGACCTTCGACTATCGGCGCAGCAATGGCACATGGCAGCGGCAAAGTCGCGAGACTTACGACCGCGGCAACGGCGCGACTATCCTGCTCTACAACACGGCTCGCGGCAGCGTAATTCTGGTTCGCCAATTTCGCTTTCCTGCCTACGTGAATGGTCATCACGGCCTGCTCATCGAAACACCGGCCGGGTTGCTTGACCAGGCCAGTCCCGAGGAACGCATCAAAGCGGAAACCGAAGAAGAAACGGGATATCGCGTCCACTCGGTTCGCAAGATTTTCGACGCCTATATGAGTCCCGGTTCGGTCACCGAGAAGCTGCACTTTTTCGTCGCCGAGTATGAGCCTGCCGAGAAAACGAACTCGGGCGGCGGTGTCGAAGCCGAGGGCGAAGATATCGAAGTCCTAGAGCTTTCCCTCGATGACGCGCTGCAGATGATCCGAGTCGGCGAGATCGCGGACGGAAAAACGATCATGCTGCTGCAGTATGCCAAGCTGCATTTGTTCTCGTGACGCGCAATTGCGAAGCTGGCCGCGAGAGCACCACGCCGGGGAAGCGTGACATGATGCGTGGGCGATCGCGCTGAACCGACTCGCCGCCGTGTGAGGATCGTTGAGATCGACACCGCTACACTGATGGTAGAAGCATGCCGGCATCGACCGGCATTCTTATTCTGAGGACCAATGATGACCAGTCGTCTAGCCAGCTATCCGAGCCTCCAGGACAAAGTTGTGTTCGTCACCGGTGGAGGATCGGGGATCGGCGCAGCCATCGTCGAAGGATTCGTGCGCCAGGGCGCGAAGGTCGGTTTCGTGGATATCGACGAGTCTGCCAGCAACGCGCTTGTCGAGAAATTAAAAGGCACCGGGCTGGCGCCGCACTTCATTCGCTGCGATGTGCGAGACATCGAGCAACTGCGCGCGGCAATCAAAACGGTGCAGTCGGAATTCGGCGATATCGGCGTGCTGGTGAACAACGCCGCGCGCGACGATCGCCATTCGATCGAAAGCGTCACTGTAGAATTCTGGGATGAGCGTATCGCGGTCAACCTGCGCCATCAGTTGTTCGCATCGCAGGCTGTGATCGATCAGATGAAGCGGCTCGGCGGCGGCTCGATCATCAATTTCGGTTCGATTTCCTGGATGACCGCAACCGGCGGCATGCCGGCCTACACCACCAGCAAGGCCGCCGTCCACGGCCTGACGCGCGGACTGGCGCGCGATCTCGGACCGTTCAATATTCGCGCAAATACAGTGTCGCCCGGCTGGGTCATGACCGAGCGGCAGAAGAAGCTTTGGCTGACGCCGGAAGGCGATAAGCAGATCGATGTCGCGCAGTGCTTGAAAGCCCGGGTGCAACCCGAAGACCTCGCGAACATGGTGCTGTTTCTCGCGTCGGATGACGCGAAGATGATTACCTCGCAGAACCTGGTGGTGGACGCGGGGTGGACGTAAAAGGATTGCCTTGCGCTGCTGCGGTGAAGAGACTCGTTGCGCTGCTGTAGTGAAAATCTAGCTGTCATCAAAATCGGGTTCGAAACGGCAGCGGCCCGTAACTGTCGAGCCGGGCGATAGCACCATCCCGCCGATCTGCGCCGAATCGAGGTGTCCGAGGTTGAGCCAGTTCGCCGTATTGCTGACCGGCTCGACGCAGAGGAAAGCGCGAGAGGGCGGGGTGTAGACAACGACATAAGACAGCGGCGCTTGCGCGGTCATGCGCAGGCGCCGCTTCGTCTCCGGCCAGCGAAGCGTGGCCACATGCTTCCAGCCGATGAAGCTGTTGTCGAGCACGACCGACGCCAGTTCCAGCTCGCGCGCGAGCGACTCGACGATATCGTTGCGGACGAGCTGGATCGGCATGTCGTGTTCGGTTTCCCACATCTGCGAAACCTCCGCATGCAACGTCATGCCGGGTGTGCAGGGAAAATAGGGATGCAGGCCGATGCCCAACGGCATCGGACGCGTATCGGTATTGCTGACGATGAGCTCTACCTCGAGGTTGCGCGGCGTCAGCACGAAGCGCTGCTCGGCTCGATAGGCAAACGGCCAGCCTCCACGATCGTGGTCCAGCACGATGCTCGCGGAAGCGGAATCGTGGTGGATGATTTTCCAGGGCAGCTTCCAGGCGTTGCCGTGAATGGCATGCGGCGAATCGCCGAAATTGCGCGGCAGCGAAATGTCGCGTCCGGCGAAGACGAAACGCGCGTCGCGCACGCGCCCGCTGAACGGCACCAGCGGAAAGCTCGCCATCATCCCCGGATTGCGCCCTGCGAGTCCCTCGCGACTCGCAGGGCGCATCCACTCGACGGTCTGATTGTTCTCCTCGGTGTAGAAGCGCGCAATAGAGCCGCCGATGCCGGGGGCGATGTCCAGATGCAATGCACCCGCGGACATGCTGATGATCACATCGTCGTTCATGCCGGATTAAGCGGGGGTCGAGGGGAGCGAATGGAATTAGCGTTCATGGATGCTATTTTATGCTCTCGCATTTCGTAAACGGCGACGGCTACTACGTCGATGTCGTTGCTGATGGTGCGTGTCGCTAACGAAAACTTCCCGCGAGAAGATCCCTTACTCAGCCCGACCCCATCGCTTGCGTACACGTCAGTGCGATCCTGGTATGCGCTGCTCGATCATGAGACGTTTTTGCTCGATCCCCTCCGGGCAAGCCTATGTAAGGCTATGTTGGTCGACGCTGACGTGTTCGTGTGCGAATCGCCCGCGATCCGAAATCCTTTTCGGCGTTTCGTCCTTGCGCGAAGATTGCAAAAAGGTCGGAATGCGGCGTCAGGGCTAATGCATGCGAAAGCACTCACTGGTTGTCCGACCCATATGCGCAATCAGGCCACTACCAGTACCCAGCGGTATGCTGATCCCGTAGATATTGAACAATAACCTTGCCGCTTGGCAGGTGGGGGCATCGCCGAAGCCTTGGTACAACTGAACCTGTGGGTTACCGGCGTTTGAGACCGGCGCGTTAGGGTAATCGGATTGCACGGCGACGATAACGATGTCCTGAAATGCCCATTCCTCTGGTGGATGCGTTGCGACCGCAGGGGCCGCCGCGTCCACGCGTGAGACGAGGGCCAGCAGGGCAACTGCGAGCAGATGTTTCATAAAATATTCTCCCGTCGAAGATTGAACCAAGGCGCGCGAACGAGTAGAGGCGGCTCAAGCTGCCCATGTCGACTTGTATCGTGGGTGAGCTGCCCTTGCTTACGAAGCGACGCTACATGCAAAACGTCGGCGCTCAACGCGAATTCTTTAATTTGCGTCGATGCTCTGGAGCCCACCAACAGCAGATGGCAGAGGAGCATTTAGCATCGGCCCTTGCATGTTTTCTGACGCCAATTGAGTTGTCGCATTTATACGAAAGTATATCGAATCTCTTTTGACATGCGCTTAATACATTGCTTAGCATGCATGTTCGGAAGAGGAAAAATCATCAGGTCGGCGATCGGCTACCTGACGTTTTCGAGAGACGAACTGGTGAGTCGTAAGCCCGCTGAAAATTCCGCATCGAGAGTTGAGCGAAAAGTAGTCAGTTAATAACGCGTCTGGTGATCACGCGTCTGGATGGAACAATAATATGCGGCAATGTCCCGCCCCCTTCGGTCTGCGGCACCGGGTCTGGCAATTCCTATTTTTCTTGCAAGCCGTTTTCATTGCGATTTGGTGTCCGCTCGCAGATTCTGCTCCGCGCAAGAACGAAACACAGCCTGAGCTCGACTACCACCAACGGGTCGTCGTACCCGCCAGGAACAAGGACCATAAAAAAAGCAAAGGTGTCGTGGTCACGGAGATCGCACCCTTCGCGTCCTTTGCTGCCGCGGGTCCGTGCAATCCCATCGTTTGCGAAAACGCGCTGGCCGGAAATCCGCCTAGCGACTGGCAGCTTGTAGAGCCGGGCGATGCGGCGGTTCAAGGATTTGCCACCGATCAGAGCGTAAACGTCGGCGATACGATCCGCTTCAAAGTCAGAGCCACCACGCTCTACCACATCGATATCTATCGCGTCGGCTGGTATCAAGGCAACGGTGCCCGCAAAGTCATCGCGTTGGGCAATATCGCTGTACAAACGCAGCCTGCGTGTCGCGTCGACACAACCAATACCACCGGACTCATCGATTGCGGCAACTGGCTCGAATCCGCATCGTGGGCAGTGCCGCTTACGGCAACCACCGGCGTGTATTTCGCTCGCTTGGTCCGCAACGACACTAACAAAGGCGCCGGCTACATGTTCTTCAATGTACGCGACGACGCCAGTCACGCCGACATCGCCTACCAGACCTCCGACACCCAGCGCGCCGCGTACAACAACTTCGGCGGCAACAATCTCTACTCATGCACGGTGAGTTGTCCGCCGGGCAATCCGCAGCTCTACAAGGGCGCCTACAAAGTCAGCTTCAATCGGCCCAACATCGCGGTGAATCTGGGCATGCAGTACTCGTTCTTCGGTGCCGAGTTCGAGATGGTGGAATTTCTCGAGGCCAATGGCTACGATGTCAGTTACATCTCCGCCGTAGATACGGATCGAAGCGGCGCGCTGCTCAAGAACCACAAACTTTTTATCTCATCGGGCCACGATGAATACTGGTCGGGCGGGCAACGTGCGAACGTAGAGTCCGCGCGCGACGCGGGTGTAAATCTCGCGTTCTTCAGCGGTAACGAAGTGTTCTGGAAAACGCGCTACGAGAACAGCATCGATGGCAACAACATCGGTCACCGTACGCTGGTTACCTACAAGGAAACGCATTTCGACGCGATCGTCGATCCGGCGACGCCGATATGGACCGGCTTGTGGCGCGATCGCCGCTTCAGTCCCCCGGCCGATGGCGGCCGGCCGGAGAACGGGCTCACCGGCACGATCTATACGGTAGACCCCATCGCCAACTTCTCGATCTCGGTGCCGGCGGAAGACGGCCAGATGCGTTTCTGGCGCAACACCACGGTGGCGACGCAAAGCGCGGGACAAAGCGCAACACTTGCGCCCAACTCGCTGGGCTATGAGTGGGACGAAGA
>JBBRGM010000351.1:0-5273 GCA_038240725.1 Burkholderiales bacterium
CGCTACGCGGCGGAATTCGAAGCGCCGGATATGACGCACGCCGTGCTGGTTCAAAGCACTATCGCCAGCGGTACTGTGCGCTCGCTGGATACGCAACTCGCGGAGACGGCGCCCGGCGTGCTTGCCGTCATCACTTACAAAAACATGCCGAAGCTGTCCTCGCCGACAGTCCCGCCTGCAGGCACCAGCGTTCCGCTGCTCGATTCGGTGATTCGTTACAGCGGACAGAACATCGCAGTCGTCGTCGCAAAGACGCTGGAAGAAGCGCAGCACGCGGCGGAGCTAATACGCATCGATTACGAAGCGAAAAAACCGTCGGTCGTGATGGAAGACCGGTTGCAACAGGCGTTCGCACCCAACACGGGCAATCAGCCTGCGCAATCGAAGCGCGGCGACTTCGCGGCGGCGCTCGCGGCCGCGCCGACGCAAGTCAAACACATCTATCGCACGCCGGTGGAGCATCACAATCCGATGGAGCCGCATGCGACCGTCGCGCTGTGGAACGGCGACAAGCTCAAGGTGTACGACGCGACCCAGGGTGTGTCGAATGCTGCGCAGAATCTCGCTGAGCAATTCGGTCTCGCGCCTGAAGATGTACACGTGATCGATCCATTCGTCGGCGGCGGGTTCGGCTGCAAGGGTCAATCATGGCCGCACACGCCGATCGCGGCGATGGCTGCGCGTGTTGTTGGTCGGCCCGTGAAGCTGCAATTGACGCGGCGTCAAATGTTCACGTCGAACGGCCATCGCCCGTTTACTCGTCAAGAAAACACGCTGGGCGTCGAACGCAACGGCCGGTTGGTGGCGCTCAAGCATGAGATGTACGGCCATACGTCGGAGACCGACGAATTCATGGAGCCGACCGGCGCGTCGGCGAAGATGCTGTACGCGTGCGAGAACGTGGATGTCATGCACAAGCTGGTGCGGCTCGATGTCGGCGCACCGACGTACATGCGCGCGCCGGGTGAAGCGAGCGGATCGTTCGGGCTGGAAACGGCGATGGACGAGCTCGCGGTCGCGTTGAACATCGATCCGATCGGATTGCGCATGCGCAACTTCGCGGAGATCGACGAGAGCAACGGGCGGCCCTGGTCGAGCAATTCATTGCCCGAATGCTACGAGCGCGGTGCCGAAGCCTTCGGCTGGTCGCGTCGCACGGCAGCGCCTGGATCGATGCGCGACGGCCGCTGGCTCATCGGCTACGGTATGGCCGCTGCGACCTATCCCGCCAACTTTCGGCCGGCAGGCGCAAAGGCTCGGATGTTCGCCGATGGCGGCGTATACATCGCGTGCGGCACGCAAGATCTGGGAACCGGCACCTACACGATTCTTGCGCAGATCGCGGCGGACGCGTTGGGCGTGAGTCCATCGCGCATCCGCGTCGAGATCGGCGACAGCCGCTTGCCGAATGCGCCGACCTCCGGCGGTTCATGCTCGGCAACCAGTGCCGGTTCGGCGGTGCAGGGCGCGGCGAAGGCATTGCGCACACGTGTGATCGCATACGCGACCGCCGATGAAAATTCGCCGCTGTTCAATCTGAAAGCGGCCGACGTGGCCACGCGCGATGGGCGCGTGTCGTCCAAGCAGGATCCGGCGAAGAGCATGACGTACGTTGAGATCCTGCAGCGCTACGGCAAAAAAATGGTCGAACAGGATGCGTCCGCGCGGCCGGGGCTGGAGCGCGGTCCGGAAGCGGGCGCCCAGGGCGCCGAGCAAGGCGACAAAGGCAAAGCCATGGGCTACAGCATGCATGGTTTCGGCGCACAGTTTTGCGAAGTGCGTGTCGATGCCGACTTGGGCACCGTACGCGTGGCGCGTTGGGTGGGCGCTTTCGGACTCGGCAAAGTGCTCAACGAAAAGACGCTGCACAGCCAGCTCAGAGGCGGCATCGTCTGGGGCATCGGCATGGCGCTCGCAGAAGAGTCGCTGATGGACGCGCGCTACGGACGCTTCGTCAACAGCAACCTCGCGGAGTACCACGTCCCGGTTAACGCAGACGTGCCGCAGCTCGACGTGATCGTGGTCGACGAGGAAGACAAGCTGGTGAGTCCGCTGGGCGCGAAAGGCGCCGGTGAAATCGGCATCACGGGTGCTGCTGCGGCGATCGGTAACGCGGTCTATCACGCTACCGGGAAACGGATTCGCGACTTGCCGATTACTTTGGACAAGCTGATTTGACCGAGGGCGGCGCGTGGGCGCCGTCTGCTCTAGATGTTGAATTGCCGGGGGGGCGCTTGCAGCAGGTCCGGAATCTCGTCCGGCGGGAGCGGTTCCGAAATGTAGAAGCCCTGCGCTTCGGTGTATCCCAGCTTTCTGAGTAACTCCAACTGGCCCGCTGTTTCCACGCCTTCGCCGACGGTTTGCAGCCGCAAGCTCTGCGCGAGCGCCGCGATCGCAGCGACGATCGACACCGCATCTTCGTCACGCGGCGTGTTGTTGATGAACGATCGATCGATCTTCAACGCGTAGATGGGAAAACGGCGCAGGTACGAGAGCGACGAATAACCGGTGCCGAAGTCATCCAGCGAGACGCGCAGACCCATGCGATGCAGTGTCTGCAGAATTCGTGCGGACAGCGACAGATCCGCCATCGCGGCGGTTTCGGTAATTTCCAACTCCAGCCAGCGCGGCTCCAGTTGCGCAGCAGACAGCGCGGCGGAAACGCGATCGGCCAGCTTGTCGTCCATGAACTGCTTGGCAGATAAATTTACCGACACCGGCACGCGGGGCAAGCCCTGATCTTGCCACGCCCGTGCCTGGCGGCAGGCTTCACGCAACGCCCATTCGCCGATCTGGATGATCACGCCGGTATCTTCGGCCATTGGAATGAACTCATCCGGCCCAACAATCCGGCCTTCTGCCGTTTTCCAGCGGATCAACGCCTCGACGCCGCAGATGCGGCCGGTATGCAGATTGAGTCTGGGCTGATAGTGAAGGTGGAACTCCTGGCGATCGACCGCGCCGCGCAGCCGAGTCTCGAGCGACAGCTGTTCGCGGGAATGCACATCGAGCTGCGCGTCGTAGAACTGGACGCAGCTGCGGCCCAGCTGTTTCGCGCGGTACATCGCGACGTCCGCGTGGCGGATCAACGTGGCGCCGTCTTGCGCGTCCTTCGGGCACAGGGATACCCCCATACTTGCCGTGATGTAGACCTCCTGGCCGGCGATCGTCAGCGGTTTCGCGAGCATGACTTGCATGCGGTCCGCGGCGAACTGCACTTCCTCCATGGTCTGTACGTTTTCCATGACGACCACGAACTCGTCGCCGCCCTGGCGAGCGACCGTATCGGCGTCGCGCACGCATTCCTGCAAACGCGTAGCAACCGCTTTCAACAATGAATCGCCCGCCGCGTGACCGAGGGTGTCGTTGATCTGCTTGAAGCGGTCGAGGTCGACGAAGAGAATCGCCACCAGGCTGTTGGTACGCTCGGCCAGCGCGGCGGCATGATCGATACGGGCCTGCAGCAGAGAACGATTGGGCAGCGCGGTCAGCACGTCATGCGTCGCGAGATAATAAAGCCGCTCTTCCGAGCGCCGCAGCGCTTCTTCGGCGACCTTGCGTTCGGTGATGTCGTTGAAGGATGCGACAACTGCGGTAACGTCGCCTCCGGCGCCATCGAAGATCGGCCGCGTATTGACCGAGACCCAGCGCGTGCCATGCAGCGACGCAATGCCCATGACGACACCGCTGCAGGCGGTTCCGCGCAAGGCTGACACGACCGGGCACTCGCTCAAGGGGAAACGCTTGCCGTTTTGCTTAATCGCTGTGCGGCTGACCGCGGAGCCCCGGCGCCCGATGATTTCGTCCGCGCTGCGATCGAGGATCATTTGTGCCGATTCATTGCATTCGACCACGCGCCCATGTTTGTTGATGATGACCACGCCCTCCGCCATGGCGGCGATGACCGAGCTGTAGCGAGCTTCGGATTCCCGCAAGCTGGTCTTTAGCGCTTTGACTTGGAAGTCTGGACGGATCATGCACGGCCTGTTGGCGGCGATGGAATGAAAACCGGCGTCAGACGCCGGTTTCGTATGATCGCTTAGCGTAACTCGCCTGGCGATCAAGGGATACGGGGTAGTCGCGAAACACCCCGTACTGGGTGGGCTAGCGGTCTTTCGGCGGCTCGCTGCTGTCATCCTTCGCAATCTGCTCGACCACCATGCGTAATCCCATGGCCGAGAGCAGCGAGACCAGCGTACTGAATCTCGGGTCGGCCCCCTGCGAGAGGGTTCTGTAGAGCGCCGTGCGATTGAGCCCGGCTTGGCGCGCTGTCGCGGCGACCCCATAGGATCGAGCCAGCTCCATCAAGGACTGCAAAAACGCGCTGGCATCGGGCTCTTCCAGCGCATTGTTCAGCCGGCTGGCGGCGTCTGTCTGCAAATATCGTCGCCGAGAAAAATCGGCTGCGACACCGTAGTCGTTTCTTTCTTCCACTTTGGTCACCTGTCTGCTGTCTGAGGACTGTCGTTCCGACGTACAGCGCGGAACACCGAAGCACCTTCACCGCGGCGTCGCTCACCCAAAATTTAGGCGCTCAGCTGAAGGCGGCTTTGGCTTTTTCTAAATACCCCGCGAGCGGGTGGTGCTCACTCGAGACCGGGTGGGCGTCATCGCGTGGCGACCCGGAAACTGCTTCCGAGTGCGGGCGAGAGACGGGACCTCGGTCCACGAGGAGCGCGCTCAAGTTACCGCTCCCAAAGCGCTGCGTCGATGAACGTCAGCACAATGTTTCCTTGGGTGATAGACGCGAACGACCAATACGCAGGATCGATATTGCGGGTAGTTGCGAGGGGGGCCGGTGGGCGCCTCGCAACGCCTATGACAGCGGTTGCATGGAAGGGTTTCGAATCTTACTGCCGCGCGGCAGCGAGATCAATCGCGCGGGATTTCGATACTGCGACGCGTGCGACGGTCGACTATCGCAGGCAGACCGCTTCGACGTTGTTGCCATCCGGATCAAGCAGGAAAGCGGCGTAGTACGTCGGACTGTAGTCGGCCCGCAAACCCGGGCCGCCGTTGTCGCGACCGCCTGCACTCAGTCCAAGGTTATAGAAGCGCTCGACCGACGCGCGGTCCGGCGCACGAAGCGCGATATGCACCGGGTGAGCCGACTTGCCTTGCTTGCTCTCGACGCGATACAGCCAGAGCGCGGGCGCATCCGGCGGTCCGAAGCCTGCGCCCGATGCGTCGCGCGAGCACAGCACCAATCCCAATGCGCCGAGCGCTGCCGTGTAGAAGCGCACGCTGGCGTCGATATTTTCGATCTGCAAGCC
>JBBRGM010000352.1:0-5230 GCA_038240725.1 Burkholderiales bacterium
CGCGAAACGATCTTCGCGCGCATCGGCCAGAAGATCCAGCGGATTGGCAACCGACGCTTCCGCGGGCAGGATCTCGCGCAGGCGCGCAGCGGTATTCTGCGGCAGCTCCGGCAATTCGAGCCCTTCGAGCATGCAGCGGTCTGCGCACAGGACACCAGGCCCGCCCGAGTTCGACAGGATCAGAACGCGCTTGCCGATACCGTGGGGGTGGGCGCTGAAGGCCTTGCCCGCGAGCATCAACTGACGCAGGCTGGCGGCGCGCACCATACCGCACTCTCGGTAGAACGCTGCGGCACTGGCGTCGTCCATCGCGCGCGAACCGGTGTGACGAAACGCCGCCGCCTGCCCCGCATCGGTGCGGCCGCCGCCGAGAACTATGATCGGCTTGTCTACCGCCACGCGCTTGGCCACCGCGCGAAACGCATCCGCGTCACCGAAGGATTCCGCGTATATCAGGACCGCGTTGCAGTTCGGATCGGCGCCGAATTCATCGAGATACTCGGTCAATCCCAGATGCATGGCATTGCCGACGGTAGCCACCGCACCCAGTGGAATGCTCATGCTGTGGCTCGACGCGATGATCTCCTCGGCGATGGCGCCGGATTGCGAGATCAGAGCGACCTTGCCGCCGCGCGGCATGTCGCGCAGAAACGTTGCCGCGAATGCAGTTTCCGGATCGAGCAGGTTGATGAGGCCGGCACAGTTCGGGCCGGCGATGGTCAAGCCATGCTGTTGCGCCAGATCGCACAACGCCCGATCGCGTGCGCTGCCCTCATCGCCGCCTTCGGCAAAACCGCCCGGCAGCACCAGGAAGTTTCGATGACCGCTAGTGACGGCGTCTCTGACGACCTCGAGAATTGCATCGGGTCGAACGACGATCACTGCAAGATCGCACGGCGGCGAGACATCGAGAATCGAGCGAGCGACCGGCAGCCCGAGCAGCTCCCCGCCTTTCGGATTGACCGGCACGATGCGTCCGCGAAAGTTGGAGGCGATCAAATTGCGCAGGACCGCACCACCGGAGCTGCTCAGCCGGTCGCCGGCGCCGACCACGACAATGCTTTGCGGGCGGAGCAACGGTGCGGCGCTTCGGCGCTTAATCGGTGGAGGTGAATCGGCCGGCATGATGAAGTATGTCAATCGGGTTACGAGCGCAAGGTGCATCTTCCTCGATTACCGCGCAAGCTACCAGAGCGCGCGGGCGATCGCTGCTTGCGTTGCCGAGTCGACCTGCACATGCGCCGGTCGTCAACCGGCGTACGGGCAGCACGTTAATGGGTGCGACGAGGCAAATCGCCGTAGTCGACGGGATTTCCGTTAAACCTAAGAGGAAGAGTTCAAATGAGCAAGTTGATCGCATCGCTGGTAGCCGCCATGTTTGCTGCCGTTACGTTCGCCGCTGTTGCAGCCGACCCCGCGACCCCAGCCACCCCGGCTGACAAGCCCGCGATGGAAAAGAAGCACGGCAAAAAGCATCACAAGAAGCCGGCCGCTGACGCGACGCAAGCCGCGCCGACCGCGCCTGCTACGACCGACAAGAAGTAAGTTCGCGCAGCGCAAGCTGCGTGCGAAGGGAGGTGGCGAGAGCCGTCTCCCTTTTTTTGTCCGTAGCATCTCGTCTGCGCAAGCGTGATCTCGCCGACTCAATTCGCATAGCGCCCGCGAATGCGAACCGTGCGTTCGAGTCCATCGACCGATTCCAGCACCTTGAGCCGCAGGTCCGGCTCGATGTCGGTCCGCTGCAGGAATTGCTCGATCGCCGCGAGCGCCTGGCGACTGCGTTGCCCACCTAAGAAAGCGCCGAGCCAGTTGTTGACGAAAAAAATCTTATGTGTGCGTTTAAGCTCAGGCAGCGCGCGCAACGCCGGATCGAGCCACGGCAGGCTGAGCGTTTCTTGTTCGACCGCATTGAACGACGACAAACTGTCTTCCGCCCAGCGTTCCGGCAATTTCGTATCCCCCAGATACGCGGTGAAGTACTCGCGCTTGCTCTGTACCGAAGGCCGCGCCGCCCTTGCAGCGTAGGCCTGACGGCGACCTTCGTCGCTCACATCGACTTGCGCCTGCGCCGCGAGCAACGCTTCAGCGGCAGAGTCGCCCAGAATCAGCAGTCGTCGAATGATGCGAAAGCGTTCGTTGGAAGATAAGGTGACATCCGGGATACTGAGCTCACCGGTCAGCAGATGTTTGAGCGCGTCCAGACCGGACGGTGTCGACGCCAGCGACGCATAGGCGCGAAACCAGGTGATTCGCAAACCCGGGTTCGGACCATTCAACATGCCATCGCGCAACGCACCCTCCAGCCGCGTCGCAACTGCAGCTTGCTGCGCGTCGGAAAGATACCAGCGAAATACGGTCTGCACTCGCGCGAGAATGCCACCGGCGGTAACTTCGTCGAGCTCCTTCGGTAATTCGCGGATAGCGAGATCGAGATAATCCATCGGCGCGAGCTCGGCCGCGCGCACGCTTTCCCACAGCGCGTCCCACAACATCGATCGCAAAAATCCATCCTCGACCGAGCCGATGTGCGCCAGCATCGCGGCGCGGCTGCGCGCATCCAGCAAAAACAAGCCGTAGCCGAAGTCATCGCCATTGGCGAATACGAATAGCGGCGCCGGCCGTTGGTCCAGCACGGGAATGCTCATTGCGCCATCCAGCATCGTCGGCAAACGTTCGACCTTTCCGTCGGCATAGCCGAGCACCAGTTGCAGGCGCATCGGCCAGATGCCGTTTTCGCCGAGCGCATCGATTTGGCTGAGCTTGAGGCCGGTGAGCCTGCCCTCGCTGCTGACTTGCCAATCGGCGCGAATCTCGGGCAGACCGAGCCGTTCGACCCACGCGCGCGCCCACGTTTGCAGACCGCGACCCGACGCTGCCTCGAATTCGCGCACCAGATCATTCCAATCCGCCGCGCCATGAGCGTGCTCGGCAACGAAACTCACCACGGCCTTGCGAAAAATATCTTCGCCGAGAAAATACTCGGCCTGGCGCAGCACCGCGGGCGCTTTGCTGTAAACGATGCTGCCGTACGCAGATTTTGCGGCGGACAAATTCGGCAACGACTGCCAGATCGACGTCGTGCCGCGTGTCACATCGGTACGATAGGCGGCGACCTTCACCGCACGAAATGCATTCCAGGCATCGACTTCCGGCAGCAGTGCCGCGGTCGCCTTTGCAGCCATGAAGTTCGCGAAGCCTTCTTTCAGCCAGAGATCATCGAACCAGCGCATCGTGACGAGGTCGCCGAACCACTGATGCGCTGTCTCATGAAAGATGAGCTGCGCGCGCCGCAGGCGATCTGCCGCGGCAGGTTGAAACGGAAACAGCACGCTGTCTTCACGTAGAAACGTCGCACCCGCGTGCTCCATGCCGCCGTACGCCAATTCCGGAATCAGCACCAGGTCGTATTTCGAAAACGGGAACGGGCGGTTGAAGTAACCGGCGAAATAACCGGCACCCTCACGCGTCAGGCGCAGTACTTCGTCGGCCTCCTGGCGCGCCCGCTCGATACGCGAACGCCGCACGAACAGTTTCGTCGTGCTCGTGCGATCGTCGATCTGCAAAAACGGTCCCGCGGCGAAGGCAAACACATATGTGCTGATCGGCTCGGTGCGCGCGAACCGCGTGGTGGCCTGTTCGCCTTCCTGCTGCGTGTCGGTTGGCGCGCCGTTGCCGATCACGCGCCACGCATGCGGCGCCTTGACGGTCAGAGCAAAGCGCGCCTTCAGATCCGGCTGATCGAAGCATGGAAACACACTGCTCGCATCGGCGGGCACGAACAACGAGTAAAGATAGTCCGCGCCATCTTCCGGGTCGTGGAAACGCGTAATCGCGGTACCAGACGTGGCGATCGGCGATTCGAATGCGAGCGCGATCACATTTTCGCCCGCGCGCAACGCGGTCTGCGGGATCACGAGATGCTCGTTCTGCGCGCTCGTGGCGCCGAGCGCCGAGCCGTTGACCGTCACATTCCACAAGCGTGCATCGCTCGCCGGCCGCCAGTCGAGCAGCAGATCGGCATCGAGCTGACCAACGTTCACGCTGATTCGCAGCTCACCGCGGAGGCGATCGAACGGCGGCTGCAGATCGAGCTGGACGGCGTATTCAATCTGCGAATAACGGCTCGCTCGCCAAACGGCGAGTGTGTGCGACACCCCCGGCGCAGGCTCGCCGGGCGGAACGCCGGCGCTCGCCAAATCACTGCCCAGCAGCATGACTAAACCGCTCGCGAGCAAGATCAGGGAGCGCACGATAAGAATGTTCCGGCAACAAGTTTCGCACCGTCGAGATCTCCCAGGTGCGATCGCGGCATCACTGCGGCACGCCGCTGGCGGCAGCATCTTTGCCCCGCCGCGCGATCTCACGCACCAGAGCGCTGAACTGTTTGTCCACGGCGGCGCGCAAAGCGGGAACGCCGACCAACGGCGGCAGCGCAAACGAGGGAACCATGCGGCCGCTGTAGGTCAGCCACAATCCATCCTGCGATTCCACGAGCCGATAGATTCCGGTCATTTCCCTGAACGTTCCCGCAGACGCACGCGAGCTTATCGACGCGCCCTCCACTTCGGTGACGTCCAACCTGACGCTGACCGGGAAATGAAACAGGAAAAATCCGGCCTCGCCGGTCTGCTCGACCACGGCGAAATTGCCCGTCCGCGCAACGATGCGGCTGGTTTTCATGTCGGGAATGAAATCTGGGTAGCGTTCATAGTCGGTCAGCACGCCCCAGGCTACGCGCAAACCGCATTGCAGCTGCGCGCGCGCTTCTACCAGCACAGCCTCGCCGTCGCGTCGCGCAGTAACCGTGACGCCTTCGACCGAACGCCGGTGATCGCTCGGCACCTTATCGGTTTGTGCCCATACGTTTATGCAAACGAGAGCTAGGCAGCCGAGCGCAGCGCACTTGAGCAGCCGCACGCCGCCACATCGACTTAGCGTCACCGCTTCAGAACCACGCTTCCACGACAGCGGGATTGCGCCCCATCCATCGTCTCGCCGCGTCGCGCGCTGTCAACCGCTCGACGTTAACCGCATAGTCCATTTCCGCCACCGCATCGGAACCGAGGTGCATTTTTCGCAAGACCTGTAGCGTACGTTCGGGCGCGCGCGCGACCCAGCTCCTGCTGGCGACCAGCGTGCCGTTGTTCGGTGCGCCGAGCAGGCCTTTGGGTTCAGCGATCGCGCGCATGTTGCCGACCCGGCTTATGTAATGCGGCTGCCACAGCGGCAT
>JBBRGM010000353.1:0-5223 GCA_038240725.1 Burkholderiales bacterium
TCGGTCATGAATGCACCGGATCAGGCTTTCACAGTCGACGCGAGCGCGCCTCACGCTATCTTCGGTTACCGAGAATTCCGCCTGGGCGAATTCGAATTTCGTCGGGACGAATACTTCGCGCACATCCGCTGGCCCAAGGGCAGCCACAGCATGGACATCAACAACTTCCTGCGCGCGCTGATGCGCGACGTCGCCTGGGGGTTTTTCTATGGCTGGGTCAACTTCGATGACGTATTCGGCACCTGCAATCACTACGGCACGGTGGACGTGTTCGCCGGCAGCTATAACGGCAACTACAAAAAAGCCAAGGTCGATCATCTGGAGAATCACCCAACCGACTTGGTACGGGTCACCTTCGTCGAGATGCTCGAGGACTGGGTGAACGAGGGCTTCGATCCGTTCGCGGCGCCGCAGGAAACCGGCACCGCTTATGGACGCAAGCGTGGCAATAATCTGAAAGCGACGCGGCGCGCGCGTCAGTTGGCCAAGCGCTGTGTCGGGATGAAAGACGATGCCTCGCTGCGGGCCGACAGCAACGGCTACCCGGTCAACCGCGCGTTCGCCGACGTCGCGCAAGATCAGCCGGAGATTCACGCTGAGCCTGGTTTCGAAAACGAGGTGCACGCATTCAACTTGTTCGCGTACCTCTCGCGATCCGATGTGACATGGAATCCGTCGTTCACCTCGGTGGTGAAGTTCAGTTTCATGTGCCCCACCACCGAGGAGCACATTTTGCCGATCGTGCACGGTAACGATCGCGTCGAATGGTTCTTCCAGATGTGCGACGAGATTCACTGGACCGTCGGCACCAAGGAAACCGCCGAGCCACGCGCTCGCATCATCATGAAGGCGGGCGATATGGCGGCGATGCCTGCGGATTGCCGCCATCAGGGCTTCTCGCCCAAACGATCGATGCTGCTGGTTTGGGAGAACGGCTCGCCGAAAGTCGTGCACGACATTCAAGCCGGCCTGTCGCCGGTGAATCCGGTGAGCTTCTAAGATCATCCGGGCACAGAGCCACCGTTAAAATCCTCTCGGCGATCTCATGCGCCCGCGTTGTTCCGCCACGGCGATAGGCTGGACTAATCGCGCGACGCCGTCGCGCGATTTCGCGCGAACACGCGCGTGAAGGGGTTCGTCTACATCGGCCAACCTGCGCGCGTAGTGTTCGGCGCAGGCGCGCTCGAACACCTGGAACGCGAGATCGAACTGTTGGGTGCGAAGCGGGCGCTGGTGTTGTGCACGCCGCAGCAGACCGGTCAGGCGCACGCAGTGGCAACTCGCCTGGGCGCCTGCTGCGTCGGCGTTTTCGACCGGGCCGTGATGCATGTTCCGATCGAAACAGCGCGTGCGGCGCGCGAGCAAGCGCGCCTGCTCGATGCCGACTGCGCGCTCGCCGTGGGCGGCGGTTCCACCATAGGGCTCGGCAAAGCGATCGCGCTGGAATCGAGTCTGCCGATACTCGCCATTCCGACGACGTACGCAGGATCGGAGATGACGCCGATCTACGGCATTACGGAAGGCGGTGTGAAAAAAACCGGGCGCGACGCCCGCGTGCTGCCGAAGACGGTCATCTACGACCCGACCCTAACGCTCGGCCTGCCGGCTGCGCTATCGGCCACCAGCGGAATGAACGCGATCGCACATGCGGTGGAAGGCTTGTACGCGCAGGACGCGAATCCAATCGCGTCAGCCTTGGCGCAGGAGGGAATTCGCGCGCTTGCCGGCGGCCTGCCGCGCGTGATCGACGATGTCGGCGATCTCGAAGCACGCAGTCAATGTTTGTATGGCGCGTGGTTGTGCGCGACGGTGCTCGGCAGCGTCGGCATGGCGCTGCATCACAAGTTGTGTCACACCCTCGGCGGCAGTTTCAACTTGCCGCACGCTGAAACCCACACTGTGATTCTGCCGCATGCGGTCGCGTACAACCGTGACGCGGCGCCGGAAGCGATGCGGCTTGCCGCCGACGCGCTCGGCGTGGAAGACGCGGCGCGCGGACTGTACAGCCTGGCGCGCAGACTCGGCGCGCCGATGGCGCTCAGCGACATCGGCATGCGCGAAGCCGATCTGTCTCGCGCCACAGAACTGGCCATGCAATCGCCTTACTACAATCCGCGCCCGGTCGAACACGATGCCATACGCAAGCTGCTAGACGACGCGTACTTCGGCCGCGAACCGGCGTGATCGCAAATTCACCGCACGCAAACGAGCACCACCAGAGGAGAGCTAAAAAATGAGCAGAAAAAAAGCTGACACCAGCGGCGCGCAAACCGATGTCGATCGCCGGCGAATCATTCGCTCCAGCGGCGCAGTTGCTTTGGCCGCCGGGACTGGCAGCTTGTTCGGGTTCAATCCGCTGGTGTTCGCGCAATCCGCACGCAAAATCAAAATCGGTTACGTAAGTCCGCAGACCGGCCCGCTCGCACCATTCGGCGAGTCTGACAAGTTCGTTATCGAGGGCATCCGCCAGGCGCTCAAGAGCGGCATTGCCATCGGCGGCAAGACTCATCCGGTGGAGATCATCGTCAAGGACAGCCAGTCCAACCCGAACCGCGCCGGCGAAGTCGCGGGCGATCTCATCTTGAAGGACAAGGTCGACTTGATGCTGGTCGCATCGACGCCGGAAACGACGAACCCGGTATCGGATCAGTGCGAGCTGAACGAAATTCCATGCATCTCTACCGTTGCCCCGTGGCAGCCGTGGTACTTCGCGCGGGGCGCGACGCCCGATAAAGGCTTCAATTGGACCTACCATTTTTTCTGGGGATTGGAAGACGTGATCGCGGTGTTCGTCAATCTGTGGAATTCGGTGCCGACCGATAAAAGCGTGGGCGGGCTGTTCCCCAATGACGGCGATGGCAACGCGTGGGGTGATCCGAAGCTCGGCTTCCCGCCGGTGTTGGCGAAGCAAGGCTACAAGCTGACCGATCCGGGACGGTTCCAAAACTTGACCAGCGATTTCAGCGCGCAGATCGCAGCGTTCAAGGCAGCCAACGTCGAGATCGTCACCGGTGTGGTGATCCCGCCCGACTTCAAAACGTTTTGGACGCAAGCCAAGCAGCAGGGCTTCAAACCGAAAGTGGTTTCGGTCGGCAAAGCGCTGCTGTTTCCGGCAGCGATCGAAGCGCTGGGCGATCTCGGCGACGGATTGTCCACCGAAGTGTGGTGGAGTCCGTCGCATCCGTTCAAGTCGTCCCTCACCGGTGCGTCCGCCGCCGATCTAGCGGCCGCCTACGAGAAAGCCACCGGCAAACAGTGGACGCAGCCGATCGGTTTCGGCCACGCGCTGTTCGAGGTTGCAGCGGACACCTTGAAGCGCGCGAAGAACCTCGACGACAAGGCGGCGATACGCGATGCGCTGGTCGCGACTAATCTCAGCACCATCGTCGGTCCGATCGCCTGGGGCAAGGGGCCGGTGAAAAACGTCGCCAAGACGCCGCTGGTGGGCGGCCAGTGGGTCAAAGGGAAAAAATCCAAGTACGAGCTGGTCATCGTCAACAACCAAACTGCGCCGAATATTCCCGCAGCCGGCAAGCTCAAGCTGATGAGCTGACCGGCTCACCGCGGAACTTACAGAGCACACAGAGTCGTAATTTGTTTGGCATCACCGACGCCGTGCTGGCGCTTGTTGTTCGCAGCGGCTCGGCGTCTTCCCGGTGTGCACGGCGATCCGCGCGAGCGAGATCTCGAACGTCTTGTTTGAAGAATGATCGATGACCATCCTCGAGCTCGAAGCGGTGAGCAAATCGTATGGAGCGCTCAAGGTGACCGACGCGGTGAGCTTCACGGTTGCCGGCGGCGAGACGCTGGGCATTCTGGGTCCCAATGGCGCAGGCAAGACGACCCTGTTCAATTTGATCGCCGGCGATGTGCGTGTAGACCGAGGTCATGTTCGATTTGCGCAAAGGGACATCACGTCGTTGCCGCCGCATCAGCGATGCCGGCAAGGCATCGGCCGCTCTTATCAAATCCCGCATCCGTTCGTCGGCATGACCGTGTTCGAGAACGTTCTGGTCGGCGCCACGTTCGGCGGTGGTCTGTCCGAGGAAGAGGCGTATCCCGGTTGCGTCGAAGTACTGGAACGCACCGGACTCAAATCGAAGGCCAACCAGTTGGCGGGCGCGCTGCCATTGCTCGACCGCAAACGCCTCGAGCTCGCGCGCGCACTCGCTACGCAGCCCAAGCTGCTGCTGCTCGATGAGATCGCGGGTGGCCTGACCGATCACGAAGCCAGGGAATTGGTCGCGCTGATCAACGAAATTAAAGCAACCGGTATGAGCCTGGTTTGGATCGAGCATGTGGTACACGCGCTGCTGGCAGTTGCGGATCGGCTGTATGTGCTGCACTTCGGTTGCAAGCTGGCGGAAGGTGAGCCGCAAGCGGTGCTCGCCGATCCCGAGGTGAAGCGCGTGTACATGGGCATCGAGGTATGACCGCGCTGCTGGCGACGCACGGATTGACCGCGTTCTACGGCGACTTCCAGGCGTTGTTCGGCATCGACTTCACCATCGAGGCCGGCGAGATCGTCGCGATAATCGGTGCCAACGGCGCCGGCAAGAGCACGTTTCTCAAAACGCTAACCGGTTTACTGCGAGCGCCGTCCGAAGCGGTGCAGTTCGAAGGCCGGCCCATCGGCGGTATGCAGGCCCATCGCATCGTGCAGGCCGGTATCGCGATGGTTCCCGAAGGTCGGCGTTTGTTTCCCAGCCTCACGGTGGAAGAGAACCTGCGCATGGGAAGCTACGCGGGTCGATCGGGCCGCTTCGATCTCGCTGCGATCTTCGCGTTGTTTCCGGTGTTGAAGGAAAAGCGCAGGCAGCTCAGTACGACCTTGTCCGGCGGCCAGCAACAGATGATCGCCATCGGTCGCGCGCTGATGGCAAATCCACGGCTGCTGATCTGCGACGAAATCTCGCTTGGACTCGCGCCGGTCGTGGTCAAGGAAATCTATGAAGTCTTGCGTCGCGTCGCGCAAGCAGAGCTTACGGCAATCATCGTCGAGCAAGACGTCGGCACGGCGCGCAGCGTGTCAAACCGGCTCTATTGTTTTCAGGAAGGCAAGGTGTCGCTAACCGGCCGCTCACACGAGCTGAGCCACGCAGCCATCTCGCTCGCCTACTTCGGCGTCTAGCGCGATGGCCAATCTTCGCAACTGCGCATTATCATTTCTTTGCACCGGCGCACCATCATTTCTTCGCACCTACGCACTATCGCTTGACTGCC